>CAIZPP010000208.1 GCA_903934875.1 uncultured Methylococcaceae bacterium | reverse complement strand
GTCCTTTATAATTATCCTTTGTTAAGATAAAAATGCTGTACATAAATACAAACCGGGACTCCTTGCGATGTATTAACACATAGGCCATCCAGATTAGGAATATGTTACAGAAAAACCTAGGACACTGTGCTTGCGGCATGAACCGCCGGAACCTAAGCTCCATGTAAGGCGTGGCTTTGGGCATCCCTGCTATTTGGATGCCTCACCGCGTCCATGCGGTTCGGGCTACGCCCCGCGCTACGCGCGTCCAAATTCGTTCCAGACGAATTTGTCAGGCGGTCCATGCAGAATCGGAATAGCTGAAGAATCTTCCTAATCAGGTACATTTATGACAATGGTATAAGAAGCATGGAAATATCTTTATGTACAGCGTTTTCATCTTAAAAATATACCTAAAACAGACATTCCATTAACCCTTCAGGTTAACCGAATAACCTGCGCTTACATACCCACTATAAAGTAACTCTTTGATGTTGAAAACGCTGTATATGAAAACCTTACTCGACTGGTCGGCCTATGAAGACGCAGGCATGGGCGATGCCTATGCCGATATCCCCAAGACCGGCGGCAATTTCGCCAAAGCCGTGGCGGTCTGCATTAACAGCAAGGCTTGCGAGAGCCAAAACGACAAGGGTGTGATGTGCCCGAGTTACCGCGTGACCCATGATAGCCATCTGTCCACAGGCGGGCGGGTGCGGCTGCTGAAGGCAGCGCTGAACGGCGAACTGGGTGAGTTCCCCTTTGCCGACCCGGTGCTGGGGCGGGCGATGGATTTGTGCGTGAGTTGCAAGGGCTGTAAGCGCGAATGCGAGAACGAGGTGGACATGGCGCTGATCAAGGTCGAATACCTAGCCCAACTCAACGAAGAGGAGGGTGTGTCGTTGCGCAGCCGGTTGTTTGCCCACACCCCGGTCTGGCTGCATCGCTGGCCTGGCTTGCGGCGGGTGATTGCTTGGCGCAATGCCTCCAAATTCCTGATGATGTTAGGAGAAAAGTTGCTCGGAATTTCGGCCAGCCGCCAACTTCCCGTGCCTGCCGAAGAAAAGCTCCAAGTGAGCAAAACTCAAGCTATTGACAATTGGGATGACATCGCTTCAAGCGATGTTATCCCTTCAACAGAGGGGCGGGAGGTGGTGCTGTTGGTGGACACCTTCAGTCGGCATTTCGACCCGGACATTGTCGCCGCCGCGCTGGCGGTGTTGGATGCGGCAGGTTACCGGACCTTAGTGGCTGAACCCAAGCAACCGGGCCGGCCTTTGTGCTGCGGGCGGACCTATCTCGCCCAGGGCATGGTGGCGCAAGCCAAAGCCGAGGCGCAACGGATGATTGAGGCTTTGCTTCCCCATGCCGAGGCCGGACGGCCCATCATCGGCTTGGAACCTTCTTGCCTGTTGAGTTTGCGCGACGAATACAAAGCCTTGGGGCTTAGCGAGGGCGCTGCCAAAGTCGCAGCGCAGGCACTGCTGTTCGAGGAATTCATTGCCAAGGAACACACCGCCAAAACCTTCAGGCTTAAGCTCAAGCCACTGGACCAACAGGTGTTGGTCCACGGCCATTGCCATCAAAAAGCCGTAGGCGCGATGAAGTCCATGCGCAAGGTGTTGAAGCTGATTCCGGGGCTTAGCTTCGATCTGCTCGAATCGTCCTGTTGCGGCATGGCGGGGAGTTTCGGTTTGGAGGCGGAACACACGGCGGTTTCTTGGGAGATGGCGGGGCAAACCTTATTGCCCGCGCTCCGTCTAGCCCCGCACAGCTTGGTGTTGAGCAATGGCTTTTCCTGCCGCCAGCAAATCCGCGAAGGCGATGGCCGGTCCAGCCTGCACCTGGCACAATTGATCCGCGATGCGCTATCCTATGAATAGACCCGCCCTGCCCCGTTCCCGGCTGGCTTGCAAATCCTAATTATCCATTGGAGAAGACGATGAACCCTGATTCAGTCCTGTTTTTCCTAGGCGAGCAATTTCGCTGGTCTCTGTTCGGAGACAATGACGGGGATGAGAATGACGAGGACAGCGTCATCAATGACCTGGAATATTTCTTGGGGAATTACGAGGCCAACTGGGACGGACTCGGGTCTGCCACGGTGCTGGAGCATTGGGGATGGGAACACTTGAAACAGGTGGTTTGGGTCAGGCGCAACTCCGCCAAGGCCCGTGAGGCTTGGGTTGAGGGAACCGGCGAGAGGAGCCTAAGCCGACTAATCAGCTTGCCCAAGGAAACCGGGGAGGAAAATGCTTGCTGGATCGTCAAGGCGGTGATGAAGCCCAACTAAAGTCATGCAAAATGTGGAGTGCGGCGACTCGTCGCCACATGGCTAGCAAGGCGGCGACGAGTCGCCGCACTCCTCTATGCGCACTTCGGCGGTGGCTTATGGCGAACAGAAATAATGCATGGCACCGAGCAAAGGTGTGCGGGGATTCAGCGCCAGTTTCACCGAAATGCTGGACAGAAATGGCTGAAAGCGGCCTTTGGCGGTAAAGGCTTGGATGAACTCGCCTGACTCCAGCATCGGTCGGATTTTCGGACTGATACCGCCGCCGATGAACACGCCGCCCGTGGCGAAAGACTTCAGTGCCAGATTGCCGGCTTCGGCACCATACAGTTCGACAAACAGGCGTACGGCTTCACGGCATAAGAGGTCTTCCCCGTCAATGCCCAGGCGGGAAATCAGCGCATTACGGTCCAGCCCGGTACTTTCATCGGCGGGTGGTACCGCCGGGCAGGGCTGTGCGAATCCGATTTCCAGTAGAAAATCGTAGAGATGGCTGAAGCCCATGCCGGACAGAATGCGCTCACAACTGACATGCTCAGGATAAATCCGGCGCAGATAAGCAGCCAGCTGATCTTGCTGAGGGTTTTGCGGGGCGAAATCGCAGTGGCCGCCTTCGGTGGCAATCGGGCTGTGCTTGCTGCCGTCCCAGTGCAGTATGGCTTCGCCGAGTCCAGTGCCGGCGGCGATGATAGCGATGTTGCCGGTTTTTGCTTCGGCGTTGGGGTTGAGTTCGACGAAGTCCTGTTCCTGCAAATGCAACATGCCAACGGCCATCGCTTCCAGATCGTTGAGCAGTTTGACGTTGTCGGTGCCGAAGCGGATTTTGAGCAGTTCGCCGTCCAGCAACCAAGGCAAGTTAGTGGTTTGGCAGCGTTGATTGATGACTGGGCCAGCAATGCCGAAACAGGCGGAGTCGACTGCCGGGGCATCGCTTAAGAACAGGTCCAAGATATCTTCAAAGGTTTGAAATTCGCCGCTGGCAAAAGTCTGTTCATGCAAACAGTGCAGCCAGCCGTCGGGTTGTTTCTCAATTAGGGCTAGAACCGTTTTGGTTCCGCCGATGTCTCCAGCCAGAATCATATGCATTCTCATGAGTTTGGGGTTGCGTTGTTGAGCAAGTGGGTCAAGGCATCAAGTATTGCGTTAGCGACCGCATGGGGCGGTAGTTGGTAAAACGTCTGCCAAGCCAGGGATACGTATTCCTCGTAGGTTTCCTGATGCTGGGGATGGCTTTGCAGCCAGCACAGCCTAACGGCGTGGCCAATCAGTATATCGGTGAAGAGTGTGTCGTCTATATACAATTCTTGGTTATTGCGGAAGATCGCTGCCAGTGCCCAGAGGGCTTCCACGGTCAATTGCCGGTAAACCGGCGCTTGAATCTTATCGAGCAGGTGGTTGACGTGCAGTTTGAAGGTCTGCTCCCCCGCAGTCATTTGCGAGCGGATGGATTCGCTGTCGATACGGCGTTTGCTGTTGATCTTTTCGCCTATCATCAAGCCCCGGCAGCGCTGCAACAGCGACCATACGCCGCTGAAAAACGCCTCGCTTTCGCGTCCGACACTGCCTTGCCGTTCCCGCCATTCGTACCAGTCTTCGGCTATGCCGCGGTCTTTCGGGTCCATGCTGCCGGGGAACCTTGCCGCACTTAATTCGCGTTGCGGCCCATCGTAGCGCAGTGTTTCCACCTGGCCTAATTGGGTTTGGCTATTATCGTAATCTTCCAAGGTTTCCTGCACCCTCTGCGCGAGCCGATGTGGTGCCAGCCCCAGTATTTCGGTGAAGGACTGGTCCAGCGAGTTGCCACCACAACGTGTTTGCCGGGCGATGATCAACTGCAGTATGTGGCCGACCCGTAGGGTGTGCATGTCGGCGAACAACTCCGGCTTCGTCTTGATCAGCATCCCCAAATAGATGACCAGCTCTTGGATGATGATGTGCTGGCTACTGTCGTTGGTGTTAAACGCACGGATGGTTTGCAAGATTTCCCAGGAATCGGTTGGGCGTCGCAGGGTGGCTTTGCCGCTATAGGCGCGGCCGACCGTCAAGCCGTGTTGGCGTACCAGTATCTCGGTGGCGGCCTGTTCCAGATTGATGTCGTATTTTCCCAGCAGGCCGGCACAACGCCGGACTATATACCAGACATGGCGGTTGCCGGCCCGCGCATAGACTTCTTCCAACAAGTCGCGCACACGGGCGGGCTGGCCGTAGCCGTTACGCAGACCCGTGTCGTGGTCCAGTCCGTGGCGCTGGCTAAGCAGGCTTAACGCTTCCAGTTGCGCATAGAGGTTGGGGTTGTGGCGCAATTGACCGGTCAAGTTCGCGGGGTCGCCAATTTCCCATGCGGTCAGTAAAAAGCCGTCTAGAGCTTGTGGTGGTTGATCGTCGCTGGGTAGGACGTTGGCAAATGGACGGGCGGTTTCTTCCCAGCGGGCTTGCGAAAATTTGAAATCATGCAAATAGCCGATTTTTTCACGGCTTGAAGTTTGCGCCAAATCGGTCAGCAGGCCCAGCTTCACGGTGGTGCCCTGGACTGTGCCTAGACGCAACTGTTCGATGAAGTCCAGCAAGACTTGTCTGTTGGCGGGGTCCAGCATGTTGTGCTTGACGTTGAAGGCCAGCAAGGGTGGTGCCTCGCTGTCCCAATGTCGGCTGATGTAAGACAGTTCCAAACGCAGCCGCTGAATCAGCAAGCGGTTGTCCATGGCGATGTAAAAGCCTTGCTGATTCATGAACTGCGGCAGGAACAGCAAGGGTTCGCCTGCCAGCAGATACAGCCTGGAGGTGGACAGCGTCCTTAATTGCCGCAGCGGACGGCCCGTTAAGCCGATGCGGTCATTGCGGCCGACATGGGAATAAGCGGCGGCCAGCTCACTGGCGTCGCGCACTTGAATCGGAGCAATCTCAGCCAGGGTTTGCGAAGGTATGCCGTGGATTTTCAGGTCCTTCTGGACCTGCTCATCTTCGGCGAGCAGGGCGATTTGCACGGTGCAAGCAATGGGGTGGCGGCTGGCCCGGTAACGGCCTAGCGGGTCGATGTCGTCGGCTTCGATGAGTCCGTCTTGCAACAGGCAACCCAGAATATACAGGCTTTGCGCCCACACTAGCGGCACGTTTTCGTTGGGAATCCGTGGCTGGCTGTGGGGATGGTGCTTTTCGGCGGCGACCGCCGCCGCGGGTACGGTGTAGAGTTCCGGCAACAGCCGCTGGCCGTTACGCTCGACCAGCAGATTTTCCAACCGCCCCCGGTAATCGGCGGCGGCATGGGTGCGGCCGGCAAACAAATGGTTAAGCAACAGATAGGTGAAAAACAACGGCCATTCGCACTCGATATCGGCGAATTCCTTCAGTTCATGCGGCTCGTAGTGCAAACGCTGGTGGTCTTCAATCACGGTTTGGTGTCCGTCCAGCAAAAACCGCTTGCAACCGTAGCCACCTTGCAGTTTCTCGACGATCTGTGCCTCGGTTTTCTCGCGCAACGCCGGATTGTCCACCGCAAATGCAGGAAAGCCGGTGATGCTGAGCACTGCCGAATCGACCTCCTTGGAAATTGACTCACGCGGTAGCAGCGCTTCCAGTGTGATGCGGGTGCGGGCGATATCATCGCTGATAACATGGACAATCGCGGTTTGGCCACCGTCCTTGCCAAACAGATTGCAGCCGGACATGGCTTCCAGCGCCGCTTTCGCCATGCCTATCGAACTGGCGTTCAATTCGGCAATGCCGTGGTTCATTTTGTTGCCGCGCTCCCAAATGCCATAGTCAGGGGTGCGGTAGGCACGGCTGATGTAGTGCACCAGATTCTGCACGAAATTGACTTCGTCAATGGTGAACACGATGCGCAAGCCCGAGGCGGTCATCTGCGCCAGCATCAGCAGAAATAGCGAGGTGGCATCCAGTTGCAGGTGCCCCCACTCGCGGTCGCCGACCACTACCTCGCCGCTGGAGGTTTTGTACTTGGCGTGCAAGGCGTCCAGCGGGTCTTGGGAATGCTTGAACTTTTCCACTTTGGGTGCTTGCCGCATCATCGAGAGCAGCAGGCCGCGCATCAACTTGACGACGCTTTGTTCCAGCAAATAGGTGCGTTCCTGTCCCCCGTCAACTTTGCGGTAGGCCATAGCCAATCCCCAGGCCGCCAATATGCTGTAGACATTGTCCCTGACCCAGGCATCGGTGTAATTGCCGTGCGTGGTGACCGCCGTGCTGGCGGGCAATAGGCCGCTAATCCAATCCTGGCGATTGAGGATGATCTCCTGGACTTGGCAGAAATACGGGTTGAGTGCGTCGGTTGGGCTGGTCGGCATCATCTAGTTATCGGGTAGGTGTTATAGGGCGCTGCGCTAGGCTAGCCACATAAATCTCCCTCGCCCCATAGAGGATGGTGTAATCCTACCTTGTTTATACGCTTTCGGAAAGCCTAAAAACGAAGTCCCGCAATGCTTCGTGGCGCGGGTGCGCTGGAATGATTCGTTAGGCCAGTGTGTTGCTTGGAAATGCTGGGGTTCGTTACTCTCCACAACCAACGGCAATCGGCATCCCAAGTCATAGAAGGTCAGTATTTCATTTGGCAGACATCGCCTTGGGTGGCCAGACCCCCGAGGCTTTGAGTTCCCTGACCTGTTTTGGCAGAATGTTCAGGGCATCTAGCTTACGCTGGATGAGGAATTCCTTGACCTTGGCCAGATATTGGCCTTGGTATGAAGCAGGCAGGATGTTGGACTTGAAGGCCAAGTAGGGGATCGTTATGCCGCTGTGATCAACAACGGTCGGGTCTGCCCCCAAGTTTAAAAGGTACAAGCAAATATCCCATTCTTGACCCGAAGCAGCCCATAAAGCAGGCGTTTGATTACCAAATCCCTGCTTCTCGATATCCGCACCCGTTTCGACGAGGCGCTGTACTTGCGCCAAGTCTGACTTTTCGATGGCATCGAATAGGATAGGGTTGCCTGATTTGTTTAAGGCATTAGGGTCGTTTGTTTGCTGTTGGCTCACCTGCGGTTTTCCTCCTGCATCTGGTTGATCTGCCAGACCACAGCCAACAACCAGGCTGCTCATCATGGCGAAAAGTAATGTGTGAAGCGGAATGTTGGGCATGGTTAATTACACCCCTTTTGCTCCCGCAACATGTCAATCTGATCTATACGCTTTGCAAGCGCAGCTTCTACCGAATCCATGCCATGGAGCCTCACGCCTCGGGCTCCTGCTCCCGCAACAACGCCAAAGACCGGGCCTGCCACCACGCCTGTAATTGCTCCGGCTGTGACATCGCCCCAGGTCATCGCATCCGCCGGCGATAGGGGAACTCGCCCACCAGCCCCCTTCGGCATTAATCCTAGGGCATGGTCTTGCAGCCCATTCAAGATGTCGCCCTCTACATAATAGGCATCAGTATTGCCAGAGTTCGGCAAGATCCCGTGGCGAAGGAAGGTCTTATCGTTCAGACCGGCAGCGTTGAACGTTGTTGCGGGCGAACCGTTTGTTGCCGCTGCCGCCGCGGCCAAGCCACCACCAAGGGAATGCCCGACATATTCGACATTTTCCGGTTGATTTGCGTTGATCTGCTCTGCGATCATGAGGGCTCTGTCATAATAATCAGACCGATTCCCGGTTCCTTGTTGCAGATTGTTCTTCCAATCCTCTAGCGATGTGAACGTCGTTCCCTTGAAGGCTACGACATATTTCCCGTCCGGCCCCTTAAACACATCGGCTCTAAAATCGCTATCGGGAATCTCCGTCAATTTCCTGCCCTTCGCATCCAACAGGCCCAGATTTCTGAGATCGTCGTCCGTCGCCCGATTCCAACCGTCCGGCAAATCTTGCTGTCCTGGTTTTTGATAGACGGCATTGGCTAATTTGGCTTTGGTCTGGGCTTGCCCGTATTTGCCCTTTTCATTCGCCAGTCCGGGGCAATCCAAGTCAGCCAACTTCAGATGCGCCTGGCAACGCTGGACCGGGACATTCGACGCTTGCCAGAGTGAAAAATCCCGTTTGATCGAATGATAAGTATCAGCAACTTTGTCCCTGATGGCGTTTGCCGTGTCTGTTCCACGGTCAACCAGTGTGCTTGCCGTGCGCTTTGTTGCCTTAGCTGCGTCTACCGCCAAACTTGCGGCAGCGTCCATGCTCCCAGTCGCTTTCCTCGTCGCTGCTTTAGCAGCATCACTGGCTGAATTCCAAGCCTCTGCGATGGCCTTTCCCCAAGACATGGCGAGATCAGCCTTCCGCTAAAGTAGTAAAGAGCAATACGCTAAATTGCTCGAGCCAGAGAGCCTTTTCTTCTTCGGACATATCTTCCCGCGCCAAACACTCGGCAACAGCCGGAATTTTTTTGTCGAATCCAAGGCCTAGAATCCACGCAGTAGCGACGAACGTTGCCACCGCGTACTCGCTTTTTAAAGCGTGCTGGCGCGCCAGATTGATCTGGTTAAGCACGGTTTCGGATAGTATTTGTGGGTTCTCCGCATCAATTTCCGTTGGGAACTTCTTCCGTAAAGTGGCGATAATTCTTCTCGTCAATACATCATCAGCCAGAGATTCCATCTGGCGTTTCGTTATTTTCAAAACCATCACAATCCTCACTCCACGGAACGTGGAAGACACCTCATTATCAAAGCTTGCAATTGATGTTCGCGGAAAGTGTTATACACCCAGCCGCCGCGCCTGACAAGCCGCCTCGTTTGCTCGTAGACTTCTTCTGCAAATTTTCTGAGTGGCAGCTTAGCGAAGCTTCCCTGCCGTCAGAAAAAAACGCTCACCGTCTGGTTTGGGTCGCACGTTGTAACCCCACATCGCCGAACCAAGCGGTGACGTTCTCGCTCGTGTTGTCGGTGTCGGCAGCTAGGGCGATGCCGATAATAGGCGGCGCTTCCTCGCCGAAGGCGGCGCGGAAGTCGGCGGCCACATCTCGCAGTTCCGAACGCCATGTTCCGACATATTGCGGCCCGCTTTCCAAGACGATCATCCGCACCCTGTCGGTGTAAGCGCTCCATGCGTCCGAGCCGGTCGGGTGGCGGTTATCCCATACATAACATAGCGCGGCGGCGGGCAGTTCCTGTCCGTATAAGCTACGCCCTAGGCTGATTTTCACCCGGTCGGCAAAAGGCAGCTTTTCCACCGGGTAATCGAACAGCACATAGATGCGGGCAGCGTAATCATCGCCTTTCTGCTGTTCAAGGTCGGCCGAGTCGAGGATGCGTGAGACCTTCCAGCGCCAAGCCAGCCAAGGGCTTACGAGCGTGTCCGCATGGAGTTTATGGGACAGGGTAGCCGCCGCTGCCTCGGACACGGCACGCAATACGGTGGTCTGGTTTTCGTCACTCACCAAGTCGAAACGCGTGGCGTGTGGTACGTTCGGCAGGATGTTCAAGGTCCATGACGGCGGAATGGCAGGCCCCGGCTGGACACTGGAAAACGCTGTTGGTTGTGCAGGCAAATCCTCGGCTTGCGACAGGGTGGCGAAGCAAAGCAGGGCAATAACTGTGGTGAGTTTCATCATTCAGCCAAAGTTCAAGTCATTTAAAAGGTTCCAATCCTATCATACAGCGTTTTTAATATCACACGTTACCTGTTAAGTTCCAGCAATTCTCACTGTTGGCGAAAATTGAAGGATGGGCAAAGCATAGCGTGCCCATCAAACCTAGCCGTACACGATGGGCACGGCCTAGCGGCCTTTGCCCATCCTCCAAAAGATACGTTATTCTAGTCAAAATCAGAATTGCTGATGGGTGGTTTTATTGAGTGCCCTTTATTATTTTTCTTTGTTAAGATCTGATGATACGTAGTCATCGCTAGAGGATGGCAACTTGTGGAGTGCGGCGACTC
>CAIZPP010000207.1 GCA_903934875.1 uncultured Methylococcaceae bacterium | reverse complement strand
CTACTCATTCCAACTGCGGTTACTCGGATATTCTAGGGACATTCTAGGCGATACTCTGCACAGGCAACGAAGAAGTTTGCTGAATCATCTCAACCTTATGATTTTTATAATAAAATATTGACCGGGAATTGCTGCAAGATTGTGAAAATATTGGACACTGGGTGACTGATATTACGCAACTGTGTAGACAGCCCGGATGGAGCCGCTTGGGTCACTGCCATTAAGTTAAGCCGTTCGTGGTGAGCTTGTCGAACCATGAACGGCTTAACGATCAATGTTGTAGGATTTTCTGTTCACCCTTCGACAAGCTCAGGGCGAACGGAAAATCCTTAACTTAATGGCAGTGAGCCGCTTGGGTGCTAATCAACAAAAGGCCAGACCCCATGCAACTAAAGGCTTTGGCTTTTTGGTGCTTTGCCAAAAGTGTAACCCTCTTTTGAACCACGCTGAATTTTAGCGCAAAATGATGCTCTTCTCTGCTTAATCGGTCAAAATGCAACTAGCTTCGATTGACGATAACAAAACAAAGCATTCGATTTGTCTTTTCGGAACGCCGGATGATCTTGCCCCTACCGGCACTTGCGAATTTAGGAAACTACCCTGCCAAACTTCTGATGATGATTGAGGAATGACACAATGAGCTTGCGATTCGGAAAAAAACGCCCTCCCTTCACCGCCCTCCCCCGTCACAGGCGAAGCGAGGCGGTTGTGAGCCTGAAAGGGAAGATCCGGCGCGATGCCGGTCAATACGGCGGTTTGTTCACCAGCCATCTGGTCCTTTCCGAACCGGGGAGGCCTGATTTGTACTGCCAGTGGTTTGATTTTTACTTCCCTGGCAGGGACCGGTTCACTCTTTGGAATGCCTTCATCAAGACGGCGAGGCAGGCGTTTTGGGATGCCTCGCACGAGCTTGCGTATGAGCATACCGCGTCAATGCTGACACGGGAGGAACGCGAGGCCGATTCCAGGATGGAGTTCGAGCCGGCAGACATCTCAAGCACCGGCAAGATACTGTCATACAGGCTGGTTGAACGGGAACCTGCTCGCTATGACAAGCTTGGCGGGATGACATTCTATGAACACTGGGAAAAGGTGGAATCCGAGATCGTCCGCAGCGAGCCGCCGGCCATCCACGAATCGTTCGAAATAGACAGAAGCTACGCCTACGGCATCGGCCTGCAAATCGTGCTTGACGTCGATGTCATAGACCGGGCCGCCATTGAGGCTGCCATCGCCAGGTTCCTTGAAATCGGCGAGGTTGGCTGGCAATCGCCCACTCCGGTAGCGTGCGAACGGCTACCCAAGGTGAGCCAAAAAGAAGCCTTGGCCGAGGTCGAATACCCCACCGTGTTATTGGGCTTGCCGGTTAGGTGATGCCGTTAGGTGGGGAATGCCTTGCCGCCGCATAGCTTCCCTATCCGTAGCGGACTGAGAACATGGCTATATTGACCAACCCCCAAAATTGTAAAATTAGCCCAAAGCGGAAGACACTGATTATTCGTATATTAGGGTGAGTTTGCCAATACCTTCGCCAAGCTGGTGCTTGGCACTCCCAATGGGAACGCCAAGCAGCACCAGCTTGGCTCTTAACTGATGTTACGCAGAGGCCCCTGCGCTGTTATCGGCAAAGGATTGCTGACCTGAGGCGTTTCGTTTTGGAGTGTCAAGGCCTGCCTTGACAGGCAAAGCAGGCTTTGCCACTCCATGCGTAACATCAGCTCTTAATATCGGCG
>CAIZPP010000206.1 GCA_903934875.1 uncultured Methylococcaceae bacterium | reverse complement strand
GCATGGACCGCCTGACAAATTCGTCTGGAACGAATTTGGACGCGCGTAGCGCGGGGCGTAGCCCGAACCGCATGGACGCGGTGAGCCATCCAGATAGCAGGGATACCCAAAGCCCCGCTGTCTATGGAGCCTGGGTTCCGACGATCTATGCCGGAACGATGGCGTTCTGGGTTTTGCTGAAACATCATCCTAATCGGGATAGTCTATGTTTTAATACATCGCAAGGAGTCCCGGTTTGTATCTATGTACAGCATTTTTATCTTTCAAATGATAATAATAAAGGACGCTCAATTAAACCATCTTGTGTGTATTTTCCTTGCAAAATGATATAACATAAAAGTAACTCTTTGATATTAAAAATGCTGTAAATGAACGAACCGCAACACAGCAAAGCCGTGATACTAGCCCCTTTCGGCACACTGCTATTGGAGGCGAATGGCAGCCATTTGCTCAATGTTACTCTAAGGGTTGAAGCAGCGGGGCTTTCTGCGCCTGCGACACCGCTATTGCTGGAGGCGGCCCGGCAATTTAATGCCTATTTCGATGACCCACGGCATCAGTTTTCCTTGCCTTTATGCCGACAGGGCACACTATATCAAAATGTAGTTTGGCAGGCTTTGTGCGCAATTCCCTTAGGATCAGTGAAAAGCTACCATCTGCTTGCCGGAGAACTGCATAGCGGGGCAAGGGCGGTGGCCGGTGCTTGCCGGGCCAATCGCTTGCCTATCATCATTCCTTGCCATCGGATAGTTGCCGCGCATGGGATAGGTGGGTACTGTGGAGTGACCGGGGGGGCTGTTCTCGACATTAAGCGCTGGTTATTGCGGCATGAAGGCTATGAGCACGCCTGAGATCATCGAAGCCGATCTTGCTTTGATCCTTGCCTTCCAGGATAGCCTGTGGGCCGAGGATGGACTCGCTGAAAATACGCAAAAAGCCTATGCTAGCGACCTGACCCTATTTGCCGACTGGCTGAGGTTGAAACAGCAAAAAAACCTGACTGTGGTTGATGCAGCTGACATTGAGGCTTATCTGGCGTTAAAGTTTCGCCAAAATGCCAGTAGCCGCAGTTGCGCCCGCCTGCTTTCCAGCCTGCGCAAATTTTACTTATGGCTGGCAAGACTAGGAAAAATAGACTTCGACCCCTGCGCCACCATCGAAACTCCGCAGTTGGGCAAACCCCTACCGCGTACATTGACTGAAAGTGACGTGGAAGACCTACTTGCTGCCCCACAAGTCAACGATTCCCTAGGGCAACGTGACCGAGCCATGTTGGAATTGCTATACGCCACCGGTCTTAGGGTGACGGAACTGGTTAGCCTGCGTCTGGATCAGATTGATTTGCGGCAAGGCGTGGTGCGCGTGACAGGCAAAGGCGATAAGGTACGCTTGGTCCCCATCGGTGAAGAGGCGGAAAGCTGGCTGGAAAACTATCTGCGGGAAAGCCGCCGGACAATCTTAGGCGCTCGTCTAACTGCCGACCTGTTTGTCACTGAACGCGGTTCGGCTATGACCCGTCAAGCTTTTTGGTACTTGATCAAGCGCTACTCGCTCAAGGCGGGAATCCGCAAGCATCTGTCCCCGCATACCCTGCGCCATGCCTTCGCCACCCACTTACTCAACCATGGCGCAGACTTGCGCGTGGTGCAAATGTTGTTGGGGCACAGCGATTTGTCCAGCACCCAAATTTACACTTACGTTGCCCAGGAACGGCTTAAGGAACTACACAAACGCTGCCATCCTCGGGGGTAAGTCAAGGGTTCCCAAGTTTTTTAACGTCTAGGAAATAAGGCTCAACCGTTCATCCTGAGCTTGTCGAAGGATGGGCGGTTAAGCTATTCATGGTTCGACAAACTCAGGACCCACCACGAACGGCTTAACCACCTACCAGCCGAAAAGTTAAAAAAATATGGTCACCTACTTCAATACCTTCGCCAAGCTGGGGCTTGGCGCTCCCAATGGGAACGCCAAGCACCAGCTTGGCCTTTCTATCG
>CAIZPP010000205.1 GCA_903934875.1 uncultured Methylococcaceae bacterium | reverse complement strand
GCCCTTATATTTCTGGTATAGCGCTTCCAGCCCTTTGAATTGCGGGGTGAACCCACATTGGCTGGCGGTGTTTACCGCCAGAATCACCTTGCCTTGGTAGGCTTGGCAAAAATCGACGGTTTCTTTCGAGCGCAATTTCTGGGCGCTGAAATTCAGCAAATCCGGGCAGGTTTCGGCTTGGGCCAAACCCAGGCAGCCAAGGCCGAGGAAAACCATCATCACTAACTGTCTCATATCAACCTCTGTCGTGTTGGTTGTTGTTCAAGCCTTTGACAAGCTCCGCAATTTATTGATCCAAGATGCAAAATATTTACACTTGGCTTCGATGATTGGCAAACCCATCTTCTCTGCGGCAAGTGGGCCGTGGTTAAGTTTGCCAAACCGGGGATTTTTCAGTTCACGGGCAAGATGGGCGGCGGGTTTTGTTTCCGGCTGGTCGTTAATATGCTCTGGCGTTTCAGCCGAGTCACGGATACGCGACAAATTCTTAGATGCCACACCCCATTCCTTTTCAACGCTAACTAACGTGTTCACATCGCTGAAGAGTAATGCTTCAAATTCATAGGGTTGTATATGTGGAATAAACCGGGCAGACGCACATTCAGCCATAGCGACAATGTCTTCGGACAATGAACTACGCAATATATCCAATTTACGCGCCAGTAAAGCTTCCTGCTGTGCGGTTTCAAACCCTGGGAATCGCTTGTCTAGCCGATATAAGTCGAAAAATGTCGTGACGGTTGGCGAACTTTTCTGGCGTAGAGTATTGCGCAGATGCCGTTTGACTCGCTCGTAGGATAAAGCACCACCCCGATGTCCAGGCGATGTCTCAATCATTTCCGGGATTAAATTCAACCCCAAGCCATAGAGTGCGGGAGCCAGCACCTTGTTGACAAACATTTCCTCGGTTTGCCCTTCGCAAACCACACAGACGCGCTTCATGGTTTGGGCCTGCCACCGAGGATATTCCGTTTCCACAATTCCCCTAGCGCGTAATCCTCCAGCCAATCTTTCAAGTCATCGGCATCCAGTCGTTTGAAAACTGAGGCGTTGTTTTCACGCTCGACCACAACCAAGTCCTCGGGTTCAAACGCATTGAGCAACTCAACAGATTGAGTGCTGACTATCACTTGTTTTGTTTCGGCGGCGCGTTTAATTAAACCAGCCAGTACATTGATGGCGAAGGGATGCAGTCCAAGCTCGGGTTCGTCAATAATTACTATATCGGGCAAAAAGTGTTCCGGCTGAAGCAGTAAACTTGCCAAGCACATGAAGCGCAGGGTTCCGTCAGACAAGACGTGGGCTTTCCATGTGCTATCTGGACGACCGATTTCCCTCCATTCCAAATCTATCATTTCAGATTCTTCATCTAGGCGAAGCACAAAATCGCTAAAAAAAGGAGCAACTAGGTGTATGGTTTCAACAATGCGTTGATAATTCGATTGGTAGATTGGAAGCTTGGCCCATCTTCGCAAACAAGCCGCTAGATTTCCAGCATCTTCTTGTAGCCTATCGTTGTCGTAAACACGGTTTGGCCGCTTTACCAATGCGGTATCGCCGGTATCATGAAAATGATACTGACGCCAACTCTTGAGCTTTTCCTTAACGTGGGCACTTACTTTTTTACTGGCATCATTTTGATCGTTGGTGACGCGAGCGGTTCTGTGGCCAGGGCCGAGAGAATATTCTAGTGCTCTATGATGACCCTCCACATAAAGCCATGGGACTTCTTGCACAAACACAAATTCATTATCTCTTGTCGGCTCTAAACTAATTTTGTAGCCATTTTGCATACGCCCACGGTATTGAAGATTTGGATTTTGTTCATATTTAAAACAAACATCCATTTCTAATCGAGGGGTGATTTTTCTCCCATAATGTAACAGCGCATCCGGCCCACCCCATACTTGCACCTCGACGGGGAAGTTATCGCCTACCACCGAAGCCAGAAACTTAAACGCACTGAGGAAATTGCTCTTGCCCGCACCATTGGACCCAATCAGCAAGTTGATCGGGCGAATTTCAAAGTCAACTAATGAACGGATTGACTTATAGCCTTTGATAGTTATTGATTGAAGTTGGCTCATGATGGAACGCGCTAGTATTGTTCACCAAACCCCAGGCTGAAAATCCGCGTCATTGCGGATTGTCACCGTCTCGCCGCTTTGCGCCAGCACAAACAAACCCTGCCGGTAGGCAAAGCGGGCGGTATCTTCAGCCACAACCATCCCTGCGACCGCACCCATCACGCGGAAGCCGGAATATTGTGGGAACAGCTTTTTGAAACGTTCCAATCGCCCCACCTGCTCTTTGACATCATCCACCTTCAATTCGCTTTTTACCTCGACTAGCACCACATCGACACTGTTGACCACCAGCAGGTCGATTTCCATTGCGTCACCGTCGCGTTCGGCGTAAGCACCCCGGAACACCTGATGGACCGCAATGCCGCGTTCTTGGAACAAGCGCACGACGGCAGGGCGGACCATTTCCTCGACAAACTCGCCTAGGCGGTTGCCCAGCCGACCGATGGCCTTGGTCACTTCTTTCAGCTTGCGGTCGGTTTCCTTCATTTGCAGGTCGGTTTCCTGCATTCTACGGTCAGTTTCCTGCATTCTTCGGTCAGTTGCCTCGGAACTCAGTGCGAGTTTGCGCAGAATTTCCCAAACTTCTTCTTGTACGGTGGACATTGCAGCGACTCCTGTGGACGGGGCTGGATCAATATTCTACTCCCTTTAGCCCGTATTCCTCATCCCGGCGGCGATGGCGTTGATGGTGCGCAGCAGTACGGTAGTCCAAGGGTTGCCCTCCCCTGGTGTTTCGGGGTATTCGCGCAGCCTGCGCAAAATACTTATTTGCAGATGGTTCAGGGGATCGAGAAATGCGTTGCGGCGGGACAGTGAAACCGCCAGCATGGGGTCTTCCTGCAGCAGATTGCGTAATCCTGATATTTCCAACACCTGGGCGCAAGTGCGGCGGTGTTCCGCTTCGATCAAGCCGTAAATGCGCTCGCCTACTTCGGCATCCAGGCATAAGTCGGCATAGCCTTTGGCAATGGTCATCTCTGATTTGGATAATGACATCTGGGTTTTGCCGAGCAGCGAACGCAGGAAAGGCCAGTGCTGGTAAAGGGCGCGTAATTTTTCCAGATTTTGCGGGTCTTCCCCCCGGTATTCTTCCAATGCCGTGCCTATGCCATACCAAGCAGGCAAAGTCTGGCGGGACTGCGCCCAAGCGAACACCCAGGCAATGGCCCGGACGGAAAATTTGGATCGGTCCCCCTTTTTCCGGTACGAGGGGCGCGATCCGATGTTCATCAAGCCGATTTCGTTGACCGGGGTGGCCTCATAGAAATAATCCAAAAACCCCGGTTCGCGCTCGGTCAGTTGGCGGAAACTTTGCTCGCCCTGCTTGGCGATGGTAGCCATCAGTTTGCCGTATTCCCCGTCTTCGGGCTGTGTGGGGCGCACCAAGTTGACGCTGGCCTTCATCAGCCCGGTGATGCCCATGGTCAATTCGTAGACGGCGGTTTCACGGATGTTGTATTTGTAGAAAATGGTTTCGCCCTGTTCGGTGAATTTGATTTGTCCGCGCACGGTACCGGGCGGTTGCGCCAGGATGGCCTCATGGGTGGGTCCGCCGCCGCGTCCTACCGTGCCGCCGCGTCCGTGGAATATCCGGCATGAGATGCCCCGTGGCTCGGTGATATGGATGATTTTCTTTTGTGCCTCGTAGAGGTTCCAAGCGCTAGCCAGGATGCCGCCGTCTTTGCAGGAGTCGGAATAGCCGAGCATGATTTCCTGGCCCTCGCCAAAGGCCCGCAAGCAATCCCGATACAGCGGATTGTCCAGCAGGGTGGTCAGCACGGACTCGATATGCTCCATGTCGCGTATGGTTTCAAACAGCGGACTGACACCAATGTGGCAGTAGACCCGTCCGGCTATGCGCCCGACCAGTCCGTGCTGCGCACCTAGGAATAGTACTTCCATCACGTTGCTTGCGCTATGGGTCATCGAAATGACGTAACGGCCAAAACATTCAGGCCCGAGTTCACGGCGCATCTGTGCCATGACCTTGAACACACGCAGAATTTCCTCGGTCGGTCCGCTTAAGGCTCGCAGGTCATATTCCAGCGCGTTGGGATTGGCAATGCCCTCGGCGAGCAGTTCAATCCGCTGGTCCTCCGCCAGGGCAAGGTAGTCTATATCCAGCGCCGCCTTGAATATCTCGGCCACCGCTTCGGCATGGCGGGTGGATTCTTGCCGGATATCCAACTGCATCAGATGGAATCCGAAAGTTTCCACCAAGCGGATGGTGTCTTGCAATCCGCTGTGGGCGATGGCGGAATCGCCGTGTCCGATGAGGGAGTCACGGATAACTTGCAACTCCTTCAGGAAGCTCTTGGCGTTGGGGAAGCAATCTTCCACGTTGGTGGCAGGCTCCGCATTGATTTGCGAAACGACAGCCGCCAAGGTGCGCTGGATGCGGTAGCGCATGAAAGCCACTTTGCGGCGGTAAGGCTCATCAGCAAACAAATTAACCAGATGGGGAAAGGCATGTTCGGCCAGTTGGTTGTCTTCGGCCAGCCCGCGCAGGAATTGCTCCGATGGATTGCAGAAGCGTCCAGAAAGGCAAAGCTCGTCGTCCAAGCTGTCAAGACGGCGGATATATTCCTCCAGCACGACCCGCGCTTGCATACGCAAGGCGAGGACGGTCGTTTCCGCCTTGACATTGGGGTTGCCGTCGCGGTCACCGCCTATCCATGAACCAAAGCGCAGGAATCCAGGCACATGGATTTGCCGCACCGATTCTTCGCCAAAGACATCGCGCACCGCTAGGTTCAAGTTGCGGTAAACCTCAGTCACCGCTTGGAACAGGGAATTGGGAAAGTAAAACAGGCCATTGCCAATTTCATCCCGCACTTCCAATTTGCGACCGCGCAAGTCGTCGGTTTTCCATAGGATTTGAATCTGGGTCTGCAAATGCTCGATGGACTGGGTGCGGAAGAATCCGCGCGAGCGTGGGTCGTCCAGTTGCTCGATATTGACAAAGATTTTGCGTAGTGCCTCGATAATGGTGCGGCGCTTTGCTTCGGTGGGGTGGGCAGTCAGTACCGGTTGATAATGCAGGTGGTCGAGCAGGGTTTGCAGCTCCGTAGGCCCCATGCCCTCTTCGCGGAAAATCAGCAAAGTGTCGCGAAACGAACCTTTCCAAAAATGGCCGCCTTTTTCAGATTCTTTACGGCGAAGCTTTAGTTGGAAAGCTTCCTCCGCGCTGTTGGCCAGATTGAAGTAAAGCTGGCAGGCGCGTACCATCTGTCCGATGGTATCGGGGGGTAAGTTGTTTAAGGTTTCCATCAATTGTAGGCGCAGCGCAACGTCATCCCTCTCGCGCAACTGACCAAACCCTAGCCTCAACTCCTGCAAAATTCGAAAAGTTTCGGGGTCGGACTGGGTTTTAAGCACTTTTGCCAATAGCACACTTAACAGCCTTATCCGTTTGCGCAATTCGCGGTCAAAAAAACGGGGTAAGCGGGTTGCGGCAGGTGTCACGGAGTCTGTTTTGGCTGGTGCGGGCAACGGATCGGGCAGATCCGGGATTGATGGCGTATTCATGATGTTTTTCCTAATTTCAGGCGAGAAGGCAATAGCGTGATTATGCGGCTATGATCAGCGCAGGGAAACGGCTTTTAGCGGTTTGGGTGCGGTTAATGCTGAATTTCATGCTTTGTAAGCACCTGCAATGGTCATCGTTCAACCCAATAGCTAGGGCTAGCAGTTTGCACTTTCTGGAGTGCGGCGACTCGTCGCCGCCTTTCGTGCCAAGCGGCGACGAGTCGCCGCACTCCACAAGCTAGTTCTTCCCCTCAAACCGCTGGGCTGAACGATGACCAAGGCCCAAGTGCCGACATGTTTGGCCGGGTGAATATTGACAACGCTGTGACGGATCAACCACCGTTTTGGACTTCCCCCGCCTGCCAGCCGCCGCCTAGGGCTTTATACAAAGCCACCAACTGTTGTGATTGTTTGGTTTGGCTGTCCACCAGTTCCCGTTGCGTCTGCAGCAAGGCGCGTTCGGCTGTCAGCACATCCAAGTAAGCGGACAGCCCCTTGCGCCAGCGCTCGGTGGACAGGCTTAAGGCAAGTTGTTGGGCTACGACTGCCTGCTGCAATGCGGCGATGCGCTGGCTTTCCTGGGCGTGGGCGACTAGGGCATCTTCCACTTCCTTGTAGGCGTTTAGCACTGTGGATTGGTAATTGAGGAAAGCTTGCTCGTTAAGGGCTTCTTTAGCGCGGATATTGGCCTGAATCCGCCCCCAGTTGAGGACTGGCATGGTGATGGCAGAGGCTGCGGACCAGGATTTGCCAACGGGCGTCAACGCGGTGAGGTTTGTGTTCTGCAACCCCAGAAAGGCGGTCAGGGTAATATTGGGGTAAAGCTCTGCAGTGGCGACGCCAATATCGGCATTGGCCTGTGCCAGTTTGCGTTCAGCCTTGCGGATATCGGGCCTTCGGTGCAACAACTCGGCGGGCAGGTCGGCCAAACCGGGATCGGTGCTGACTGGCAAGGCCGCATCCGGTTCCAGGCGTTTGCCCAAGCTGCCGGGGTGGCGTCCAAGCAACAGGCCCAGTGCGTGGATGGATTGCTTGACGGCGGTTTCGTAAACCGGCGCTTGGGCGCGGGTTTCCGCCGTCAGCCCCTCGCTTTGCGTCACTTCCAATTCCGAGGTCAAGCCCGCCTGCCGCCGTAGCCTGGTAAGCTGAAGTGTTTCTTCCTGGCTTTGCAGATTGTTCTGGGTCACCAATAGCATTTGTTGGTTGGAACGGAGATCAATATAGGTCCGGGCCACATCGCCGAGCAGGGTCACTAACACGTCGCGGCGGCTTTCTTCTTCCGATTCTAGGTTGGCATCGGCGGATTCCACGGCTCTGCGCACTCCGCCGAAAAAATCCAGTTCCCAAGATGCGTCGAAACCGTTCTGGAAAATATCGTAGGTCTGATTGCTCACCCCGCCGGGGGCACCGCCGCCGGCACCAGTGGTTTGATTGGCGACATTGATATTGTTGCCACGGCGGATGAGGCTGCTGCGGGCGTTCACACTGGGCAGCCCGGTGGCGATGGTGCCCCAATAATTGGCGCGGGCCTCGCGGATGCGCGTTTGCGCTATCTTCAAATCCAGATTGGACAGCAGCGCTTCGCCGATGAGGTGGTTCAACACGGGGTCGTTGAAAGTTTTCCACCAGTCGTTCAGATGTAGCGAATTCTTGTGGGCAGGAGGGGCTTCCGTCCATTTCGCCGGGATTTCGACTTTAGGTTGCGCATAATCGGGCCCGACGGCGCAACCTGCTAGCAATAAGGCCATGCTAGACACGAAGAGAGAATTGAGAACCCTGGAATATGCCAAGTTAAGGCAGAAGAACCCCCACCTACCCCCCTTAACAAAGGGGGACAGGGGGGATTTCCAAAGTCTGGGGCAGTCTATTTTATTGGTAATGATCATGAATGCCCCCCGCCTTGGTCTGCTTGATGTTTGGGCTGCTGTGAGGAAGCATCCGGTGCTTCAATGAAGACATCCATCTGTTGGCCCACATAGGCGGGCAGGGTGGCGCGGTCGAAGCTGTAGAGTGCTTGCAGGACGCGGGTGTCCACCCGCTCGGTGCTATCCCCGGTCAGGGATTTTTTTGGCACCACATAGGGTTCGACCCAAACTAGTGTCAAATCCGTCTTGAATTGCCGGTTGCCGCGCAGATAGGCTACCGCCTTGCCTTCTTTGCGGAAACGCCAAGCGTCGTTTTCGTCGATGTCCACGCGGATATGCAGTTGGTCCAAGTTGCCAAGAACCAATAATGGCGATGTGCCCACCCCGGCCGGGGCGAATTCGCCAGGGCGGATGTTGACCTGCAACACCTCGCCGGCCACCGGGGCGCGAACCACCAAACGGTCCAGGGTGGTCTGCGTGGAGGCAAGCTCCGCCTCGGTTTGCAGGACTTGGGCGCGGGCGCTTTCCAGTCTGGCATTGGCGATCAGATGGGCGTTGCGCCTGCGGTCTAGGTCTTCGGTGCTGATGGCGCGCCGGTCTGTCACCGCCTCAATAAGTTCAAGCAGGTTTTTGGTGTCTTGGGCGGACGCTTCGGCCTCGCCCACCGCCGCCTTGGCCTTGGCCAGATTGGCTTTGCGGACACCCAATTCAGCCAGGGCTTCGCGGTCGTCAATGCGGAACAGAATACCCCCCGCCTTGACCATGTCGCCAACCTTGACGGCCACTTGCTGAACGATACCACCCAATGGGGTTCCGACGGAGATGTTTTGGCTTTTGGCCTCGACGATACCGGCTCCGGCTATGAAAGAAGGGTAGGGCGAGTTTGCCGGTTCGGCGACTGGCTGGGCAATAGGCGTGGGTTGGTTGCCGTGGACTACGGAGTAAACACCGAAGGCAAACCCCAGTGCGGCGAGTACGGGCAGGGTATATTTGGGTAGCATCTTGATCTCCAAAAAAAATCGTAGGGGCGGGTTCTAAACCCGCCCTACAGGTCTTCCGCCGAATCCACCACTTTTTCAATGTGTCCGTCGTCCATGCGGGCAATGCGGTCGGCGAATCCGAAAATACGTGAGTCGTGAGTGACGATGACCAAGGCGCGGTCACGGTGCAGCGCCACCTGCTTCAACAGTTCCATGACGTTATGCCCGGTTTCATGGTCTAGGGCGCTGGTCGGTTCGTCGCAGACTATGAGCCTGGGATCGTGAACCAAGGCGCGGGCGATGGCCACCCGTTGTTGCTGTCCACCGGAAAGCTGGGACGGCAGGGATTTGCCGCGTGCGCCCAAACCCACCTGCTCCAATACCTGTGCAGCCTGCCGTTCTGCGGCTTGGCGTTTGACCCCGTTGATCAGCAGCGGAATCGAAACATTCTCCACGGCATTCAGACTCGGCAGCAGATTGTAGGCTTGGAACACGAAGCCAATATTTTGTGCACGGAATTTTAATTTTTCGCCGCTGCGCAGGTGCAACAGGTCTGCCCCGAACACTTCGCATGAACCTGAGTCTTGGTCGAGAATACCCGCGATCACTGAAATCAGCGTGGTCTTGCCGCAGCCGGAAGGCCCGACCAGCATCATCAACTCGCCCATGTGGATTTCAAGGTTGATGCCTCCCAAAGCGACCACCTTGTCCCCGCCGGTGTCGTAGGTCTTGACCACATTTTGACAGCGTACCGCCGCGGTGCTTTGTCCGTTCAACGGGCCTAACCCTTGAATACGATGGCAGGCTCCAGCTTGATGACTTTGCGGATGCTGATAAGCGCTGCGAAAATGCAGATCAAGGTCACACCTGCGCCGCTGAAGGCGAGCAGTTGCCAAGGGAATTTGAAGGCCAAAATAGTGTTGCGCATGGAATAGCCGAATAGCGCGGTCAAACCGACCCCCAAACCATAGCCAACAGAGCCCACCAAGACAGCTTGGAGAAGGATCATCCTTAGCAAGGTCCAGTTACTTGTTCCCATCGCCTTCAACACGCCAAACTGGCGGAGGTTTTCCAGCGTGAAGTTGTAAAAGGTCTGTCCGGCGATGGCCGCACCGACAACGAACCCCAAGGTGACAGATATGCCGAAGTTGATTGGGATGCCGGTGTTTTTTAGAAAATAATTCATGGTGAGGTCTTTGAACTCTTGCTGGGTGTAGGCGGCCAGCCCTGTGGTTTCACGGATGCGCCGGACTAATGCGGGAATATCTTGGCCGGGTTTGGCTTTGACCAACACGAAAGACAGCATCTTGCGTTCTCTGGGCGCATAACGGACAGCGCGTGAGTAGGTAGTGTAGATGACCGGCTGGGACTGGAAAGTCTTTGTCGTCTTGGCTATGCCCACGACGATGGCCCGGTTATCGTTCAGTTCCAGCGTGTCGCCGATTTTCAGGGGGACCGGGCTGCCGCCTGGGGTTTGCGGTGGCTTGGCCAGCTTGTCCGTGGCCCCGTCAATATCCACGATGACCCCGTCGCTGCGGCGCAAGTCTTCTAGCTTTCCTTCCAGCATCACCGGCGGGCCGCCGATCAGGGTAGCATCATCTAGGCCGATGACATTGCAGGTCTGGAATGTCCCGTCGTCCAGCCGTGCCTTGAGCAAGCCCTTGTAAAGCGGCATCGCCCATTCCACACCGGCCACGCCGCGTACCCGGTAAAGTTTGGTATCCTGCAAGGGTTTGATATCATCAACAAATTGCACTTTAGGGTCCATTACCCAAATGTCAGGAAGCCCGAGATCGGAAATAAAGCTAAACGTGCGCATCATCAGGCCGACGAATATCGCCGGCTGTTGCGTCATGATCAGCGAGGCGAACGTCAGCCCCATAATGATGCCCAAATACTTGCCCCGGTCGCCCATGAGCATTTTCAACGCGATGTGGTTCATGCTTGGCTTCCTCCGGTTAAATGGGTGTGATTAAATTGATGTTGGAGTGCAAGGCCTGCCTTGCGAGTTTATCTACAGGCAAGAACTGACTTGCGAGTGCATCCAAAGGTAAGGCAAGCCTTGCACTCATGGTGTGTTCAAAGACCGCCCGGTTCGTCTGCATCACTTTTAATGGCACCCTGCTTAAACCGATTGAGCGCGGCCAAAGAAAATTTGGCGATATGCTCCGCCGTGCGATTGATTTCCTCTGCGCTGGCGATGACCTCGGGGCAAACGCGGTCAATGACGGAACGTGAATGCTTGTACATTAGACACTGGCCGAGAATGCTTAAAATGCAGCGGTAAATGTCCTGTTCACTCCAACTAGACCCCATCAAACAGGGAAGCACTTCTTTCAACATGTCGAACTGAGGGGCGATGGCAGTAGCCATGACTCCATCCAGTGCGCTAGTGGGATCGGTAATCTCACGGGCGATCAACTTGCCATGATGACCTAACACGGTATCGTCCAAGAGTTTGTGCAGAAATACCTGGATGAAGCAAGTCAGGCGTTGTGCTGCCGGCAAGCTTGAATTGAGTGCCTCACCTAGCGGGTAACATTGATCGGCTTGGGCGAAGGCAAAGCTGAGAGATTCGGCATAGAGTTTCTCTTTCCCGCCGAAGTAATAATTGACCGAAGCTGGGTTGACTTCGGCCTTGGCGCAGATATCCCGCACCGTGGCATCGCGGAAACCTCGCTCGGCAAAGACTTCCACCGCAGCCACCAGCAGCCGGTCGCGGCTTTGATCATTGCAAAAGGGGACTGACATTTCAAACGCCTGTATTAAACAACTGTTAGAAACAATTGTATAAAACAGATGTTCAAAAATCAATACCAATTACCAAACGGTTTCCAATCCCACCAAGGTGTGCAGTTTTTCGTCGGCGGTAATGAGTTGGGCATGGTGGTGGATGGCGGTGGCGGCGATGATGCGGTCAGCGGGGTCGCCGTGTAGGAACTGACTACTCCGAGAACCGACGGCGATTTCCGGTAGAATGGGCAACACCTCCAAGCGTAAGGCTTCCACCAAACGATTCATATACAACGAGGCGGTCACACCTTCTGGCAGGTGTAAACGTCCGCGTTCCTGCAATAGCGCCAATTCCCAAAACGTAATGTCGGAAATAGCGAGAACGCCTTCGTTCCTCCCGCATTCCAAGGCCGCGATGGCGCGTTTGCTCAGGCGCTTCGGTTCGTTGGCCCAAAACAGCAGGATGTGAGTGTCACAGATTATCCGCATCGGCAGTCCATTGGACGTTTTCAATCGGGCTTACGATGTCGCCCAGAGTCACGCTGTCCCTGAGACTTTCCAGCCAGAGGCGGGCTTCCTCAGCCGAGTCTTGTTCGGGTTGGATACGGGCCACCACCCGTCCACGCGAGGTGATGCGGATTTCTTCCCCCGCCTCGACACGTTTTAGATAATCCGGCAAATGCTGGCGCAAGTCGGTGACGCTGACTTGGATCATGGTTTTCTCCCATCTGTACAAAAGTTCTGTACAGTATATCTGTGGAAACGCCGGGGGAGTTGCTTTTTCTTTGGTTTTGCTGGTTTTTTCAATGGTTTATACGCTTTGCTTGGGACGGCTCTACTTGCTTACACAAGCCATGTAGATATAAGGTCGGGCGCATTTCTTTGCGTTGCGCCCTACATTTGGGAGTTCAGCCAGGGAAGTCGGGCTACCGGCCAATCGTTGCCCGACGTTACAGCGCCGAATCATTGACACAATAGCATTTCCCCAAAGCCATTGGCATGACCAACCGCCATAGTGTCGGGCGCAAAGAGAGGCGCCCGACGGACTCACCGGTACGGCATTTCATCGTAGGATGTGCCGAGGAACGAGGCGCATCAAGCGCGATGGGCGCGGCAACCCCGTTGGATATGCCGAGCCGCCAATGATAGGGTTCGCAAGCTCAACCTATCCTTGCCCTAAAAGTTATTCGCCGCCCAAAACATCGAATTCTCCATCGCATCCCCAATCAATTGGGTAAATGCCATGCTCCACAAAACGATGAAAGCTTGAATAAGGCCAATCGGCCACCCGTTTTACCCAGCCATGTTTCACCGGGTTCCAATGGATGTAATCCACATGCTTATTATAGTCGTCCTGGTCGCGCAAGAGATGATCCCAAAACCGGCGTTGCCATATGCCCCGCTCATGCCGATTTACCCTGCTCTGAGAAATGCGCTCGCCCTTTTCGATGGAACGGGAAAAATGGCCTTTCAACAAATTCCACCGGGTCGAAAAATCCGTGTCACCGGTCGGCAGCGTCCAAATGCAATGCAAATGGTCCGGCAGGATGACCACCGCATCCACCCGGAAGGGCTTCCGTTGTTTGGCGTAGGCAAAAGCCAAACGCAAGCCATCAATGTGGTCAATCAACAAACGGTTGCCTTTTCGCTCAGCAAGGTTCACCGTGAAAAACCACGTTGCACCCGGAACATAAACTCGCCGATAGTCCGTCATGACGGTTGTTTTGTCGTGTGTTTGTAAATAACTGATGTTACGCAACCGTGTAGGCTGTAGCCCGGATGTTGTGGAGTGCGGCGACTCGTCGCCGCCTTTTACGTCCAGCGGCGACGAGTCGCCGCACTCCACAAGTTGCCATCCTCTAGCGATGACTGCGTAACATCAGTAAATAACTCCGGCCAATGTGCTTTAGTCGTAGGATGTGCCGAGGAACGAGGCGCATCAATCGCGATGGGCGCGGCAACCTTGCCGATGTATCAATTCGCGATTGATGGGCTTCGCAGGCTCAGCCCATCCGGCCCTGACGCGGGTCGGGATTTGTAATCCCGACCCGGACGTTATGTCCAAGCCGCAGTCATTCCCCTTGCACAAAACGTTGCGGACGGGATTGCAAATCCCGTCCGGCGGAGAAACGAGGCGCATCAATCGCTATGGGTGCGGCAACACCGCCGATTTGCCAAGCCGCGATTGATGGGCTTCGCAGGCTCAGCCCATCCTTCTATGGCTCTACGAATTACGAGTTGTAGGGCGGATACAGGGATGTGATCCGCCGAATGCTGGCGACCGACCCATATCATTCGGCGGAACCCGTCCATGGTTCCGCCCTAGGGTCCTGCCCATTGCCAT
>CAIZPP010000204.1 GCA_903934875.1 uncultured Methylococcaceae bacterium | reverse complement strand
GGCTGTAGCCCGGATGTTGTGGAGTGCGGCGACTCGTCGCCGCCTTTTGCGTCCAGCGGCGACGAGTCGCCGCACTCCACAAGTTGCCATCCTCTAGCGATGACTGCGTAACATCAGTTAATAAGGGTTTGATAGCCTTTGCCTTTGGATTTCAGCCAAGCCAACACATCCGCATCAAGGCGCACTGTGGTGGATTGCTTGGCTGGACGGTAAAACGGGTTGCGCCCAGCCTGTTGCCAAAACTCATCGCTTAGCTGTGGAATCTCGTGGTAGTCGATTTGCTCGTCAGGCATCTCGGCCAAAGCCTTGAGGCGGGACAACTGTTCAACGGTCAATGTGTCCGGCATAGCGCTTCCTCACTTTCAGATCGGCTTTTCGGGCAAAATTAATGCGGTGATTAAGCAGATTGAGGCGGTTCTTGTTTTCATCCCACTCAAAACGAACGTGAAAACCGTGATTTCTGATGGCGAAAGTGGCACATAGGCCGTTGTTTGTCGAGCAACACATGACGTTGCCAGAACTACGGCTTACGCCTGTTGCGCCTTACCGCGTTGAGGGAAGCCCAGAAGTGCCTTATTATATGAGTTTAAATCATTAGTTGGCATACATTCATGAAAAGGGCATGTGAAGCATGGAAATATCTTTATGTACAGCGTTTTCATCTTCAAAATATACCTGAAACTGATATTCAGTTAACCCTTCAGGTTAACCGAATATCCTGTGCTATCATACCCACTACCAAGTAACTCTTTGATGTTGAAAATGCTGTACAACTAGGAAATAAGGCTTAACCGTTCGTCCTGAGCGAAGTCGAAGGATGGACGGTTAAGCCATTCATGGTTCGACCCTTCGACAAGCTCAGGACTCACCACGAACGGCTTAACCTCCTGCCAGCCAAAAGTTAAAAAATATATGGTCACCTGCTTATTGCCGGTTTTCTGCTAAAATCACTCCATTACCAACCAAACGCCAATATCCTTTGTTGACCAGCCCATACCGAACCGCCCCTGTCGCCTCGCCGAATTTGCCCACAGGCATCCCCTTCATCATTGGCAACGAATTGGCGGAACGATACAGCTACTATGGCATGAGGGCGATTCTCGTCGTGTTCATGACGCAGTACCTGATGGATGCCGGCGGCCAGTCCGACCCGATGAGCGAGAGTGATGCGAAAGGCTATTTTCATCTGTTTGTGTCGGCCACCTATTTCACGCCATTTCTGGGGGCTTTGCTGGCGGATGGTTTGTTGGGTAAATATCGGACAATCATTGCTTTATCTTTAGTGTATTGTCTAGGCCATTTCTCCCTCGCCTTGGATGACACTCGGATGGGTTTACTATTGGGGCAGTCGTTGATCGCGTTGGGCGCAGGCGGCATCAAACCCTGTGTGTCCGCGCATTTGGGGGATCAGTTTGGCGCATCAAACCAACATCTACTCAGCCGGGTTTTCAGTTGGTTCTATCTGGCCTTGAACCTCGGGGCTTTCATGGCGATGTTGCTGATACCGTGGCTGCTGAAAGTCTATGGCTCATCGGTGGCGTTTGCCGTGCCGGGCTTATTGATGCTGCTGGCGACGATTGTGTTCTGGTCGGGCCGGCATCGTTTTGTCCATATTCCCCCCGGCGGCATGGGCTTCGTGCGGGAGGCTTTGAGCAAGGAAGGCTTGCGTTGCCTAGGCAGGCTGGCCGGGATTTATTTGTTTATTGCGATGTTTTGGGCCTTGTTCGATCAAAACGGTTCTTCCTGGGTATTGCAGTCGCAACATATGGACCGGATGCTGTTCGGCCTTGAAATACTGCCCTCGCAAATCCAAGCCGCCAACCCTTTGTTGATCGTGTTGCTCACGCCCTTGTTTTATCGCGTGGTCTATCCCATGTTAGGCCGTTTTGTCAATTTGACCTACCTGAACAAAATTGCCATTGGGCTGTTCATCACCGTGCTATCCTTTGTATTGGTGGCATGGATTCAGACGCTGATTGATGCAGGGCTACAGCCTAGCATTCTTTGGCAATTGCTGGCCTATGGTTTGCTAACTTCCGCCGAGGTCATGGTTTCCATTACCTGCCTGGAGTTTTCTTATACCCAGGCGCCTCGGACGATGAAGTCTTTCGTGATGTCTTTGTACATGGGTGCGGTGGCGTTGGGGAATTTATTCACCAGCGCGGTGAATTTCTTCATCGAAAATGCGGATGGCTCAAGCAAATTGGCTGGGGCCAGTTATTTCTGGTTCTTTGCCGGACTGATGTTAGCCACTGCGCTTGGTTTTTTATGGTATAGCCGCAACTATAAGGAGCAGATTCATCTTCAGCAAGAAACGCGGTAAGCCGCGATAGGCGTAAGCCATAGTTCTGGCAACGTCATTTTTTTGCTCGGCAAAAAACGGCCAATGTGACACTACATCGATGGGAGTCCCGATATGAATTTATGTACAGCGTTTTTTCTTAACAAAGAAAAATAATAAAGGACACTCAATAAAACCAACCTGTGTGCGAATTGCTTTGCAAAATGATATAACCCAACAAGTAACTCTTCGATATTAAAAACGCTGTAAAATGAAAACCATAATCTTGATGTTGATGTTGTTTATAAGTTTCCAAGCCGCAGGCGAACCGGCGCACCCGTGCTCTGGCGATGCACTGGCGCGAGCAAAAAAACTGCTGGTTTTGCACTTTGGACAAGACGACAGAATTGAAATCAATCAATCGGTGTCGGTACTCAAGCCGATGAAAAATCCTGCTGATAATAGCCAGCTTTTTGATGTGTTGGAAGTATGGGGAAATATCTATAAGGGACAATACCGTATGCACTTCATCTATGCCCGCCAGCCAAAAGGGTGTGTGTTGATGGGGCAGGAAATAATGGAATACGCCAAGCTATAGAGAAACACCAAACTGAAGACCTTACCAATAGCCGAAAAACTAAGCTTTGCTTCGATCCGAGCTTGGGCTATCGCACAGTTTCGCGTCCTTTATGCGATTTACCGCCAAATCAAAGAAGGCGGCTTGGACTATCGGGCCATGAGTTTGGTTTATACCAGCCTGCTGGCTTTGATTCCATTGCTGGCTGTGAGTTTTTCGGTATTGAAAGCGTTCGGGGTCGATGCTTACTTGGAACCCATCATCTTGGAAACTCTCGATCCCCTAGGCGATAAAAAGGGTTCGGTCGCCAAGTTCATACTCGATTCGGTCAGGGGATTGGATGTCGGTGTATTGGGTTCGGTCGGATTATTGTCTCTGCTTTACACCAGCATTTCCGTGCTGGAAAAAATCGAAGAATCCTTCAACCACATTTGGCGAAAAAGGACCAAGCCATCCCGTGGCTTGATGCGGCGTTTAAGCGATTATCTCAGTTTTATCCTAGTCGGTCCATTACTGGTCTTTTCGGCCTTTGGCGGCATGAGTGAGTTATTCAACCGCATCCCCGATGTGCAGGAGGTCAAAGGGGTGATGAACCCCGTACTGGCGGTCTTCCAGCCTATGTTGCCCAATTTATTCATCATCGCCGCGTTCAGCCTTATTTACAAACTGATACCCGACACGCCGGTGAATTCCCGTTCGGCCTTGGTCGGCGGTGTGGCTGCGGGTTTGTCATGGAAACTGGCGGGTTGGGTTTTCGCCACTTTCATGGCGGGTTCGGCTCAATATAATGCGGTTTATTCCACTTTCGCGATCCCGATTCTGTTCATGGTTTGGGTTTATCTAAGCTGGCTGATCGTCTTGTTAGGCGTGCAGGTGAGTTTTTTCCATCAGCACCCGCGCTATTTGTTTCTGCGCCACGGCCAGACACGGCTCAGTTCCAAGTTGTTTGAACGCTTAGGTTTGTTGGTGATGGTGCTGGTTGGAAAGCGTTTTTTCAAAGGCGACCCGCCTTGGAATATAGGGGAGCTTGCCACGCGCTTGGAACTGCCCGAACAGAGTGTGGACGATTTATTGCGGGTTTTGACGGAGCAAGGCTTTATCATGTTAATAGACGGCGACCTGGAAACCATCGCCCCCGCCCGCGACTTTTCCACGATTGCACTTTTGGATGTGTTGGACGCGATGCGCAACGCCTACCATGATGATTTTCCAAGCGGCGTAGGCGGTGCCGGAGAACCAGTGGTGGACGGCCTGTTCGACCGGATAGGCGGGGCCATTCGCACCATCGGCGGCGCTGCCACGATCCGTGATCTGGTGCTGGAGTCCCAAAACTCCAGCGTCTGTAATACAGTAAATGACGGAGCCTGATCCGTATGAGCATTTTTGAAAACACAGCACTTGAACCCACTGGAAACTCTTGAACAAGCATAATTTTTTTGCCACCGCCCCGTTGGGGTTGGAGCTTTTACTCGCCGACGAATTGCATGGCTTGGGCGCGGAGGATGTCAAAGATGCCCGTGCCGGGGTTTACTTCTCCGCCGACATTGCAACTGCCTACCGGGTCTGCCTGTGGTCGCGCTTGGCCAATCGCGTGTTGCTGAAGCTGGCAAGCTTTCCTGCCGCCACTCCCGAGGAACTTTATGGCGAGGCTAGCGAAATCGACTGGGCGGTGCTGATGCGTCCAGACTCCACCTTGGCGGTGGATTTTGCCAGTTCCCGCTCCCGCATCACCCACACTCAATATGGTGCGCAAAAGGTCAAAGATGCCATCGTTGACCAGTTCCGCGACTTATGCGGCATCCGCCCTTCGGTGCGCTTGGACCGGCCCGACATACGGGTAAATGTCTACTTGGACAAGGACGTTGCAAGCGTTGCCTTGGACATTTCCGGCGAGAGCCTGCACAAACGCGGCTATCGCTTGGAGGGCGGCATTGCCCCATTGAAGGAAAATCTGGCCGCTGCCGTCTTGCTGCGGGCGGGCTGGCCGCAGATTGCGAAGGATGGCGGCGAATTGGTCGATCCCATGTGCGGTTCAGGAACCCTGCTGATTGAAGCCGCCTGGATGGCGGCGGACATTGCGCCGGGTTTGCTGCGGGATTTTTTCGGCTTTCAGGGTTGGAAGAATCATCGCGCCGATATTTGGGAATCACTGCTGGAAGAGGCTAAGTCCCGCCGCGAGGCCGGATTGAAAAACCTGCCGCCCATTACTGGCTACGATTTGGACCGGCGGGCTGTCCACGCCGCATGGGACAATATCGAACGGGCGGGTTTGCGGGGTTTGATTCATGTCGAAAATGAAGAAGCTGTAAGTGCCCGGCCAGGCCAACGCGGAGGCTATACGCAAGCCCCACTCTACCCTCCTTTGGAAAAAGGGACCAGAACGGATTTCAAACCCGACGGCCTATTGGTGGTCAACCCCCCTTACGGCGAAAGGCTGGGTGAGGCGGAAGAGTTGGCCGGCTTGTATAGTGGGCTGGGCGAAGTGCTAAGAACCCATTTCCAAGGTTGGAAAGCCAGCGTGTTGACCGGCAACCCGGAACTGGCTTTCAAACTGGGGATTCGCGCCCGGAAATTCTACAAACTCTACAATGGCGCGATAGAGTGCAAGCTATTCAACTTCGACATAGAGCCAGAACGCTTTTTCACGCCCCATGAAGATGAGACCGGGCTGTCCGAGGAGGCCCGCAAGTCCCGGCAACTGATGCGCAGCGCCTTGGCCCTTGCAAAAAAAGGGGAAGCCGGAGCGGGGGCTGAGATGTTTGCCAACCGTTTGCGCAAAAACGTCAAAAACTTGGGGAAGTGGGCCAGGCAAAACGAGGTGTCTTGCTACCGGCTCTATGATGCCGACCTTCCCGAATATGCGGTGGCGGTTGACCTTTACCAAGGCGGGCAAACTTTCTTGCAAGTGCAGGAATATCAGGCACCGGCCATCATCGACCCTGCCAAGGCCGAACATCGTTTGGTGGAAGCCTTGTCGGTGATACCCGAGGTGCTGGATATTCCGCAGGCGCAAATATTCCTGAAAATCCGCCAGCGGCAGCGGGGTACCGAGCAATATGAAAAGCAGGCCGAGCAGGGTCGTTTCCATCAGGTGGATGAAGGGGCTTGCCGTTTCTGGGTCAACTTTGAAGATTATTTGGACACTGGCCTGTTTTTGGACCACCGCCCGACCCGGCTGATGATCCAGCGGCTGGCTTTGGATAAGCATTTTCTCAACCTGTTTGCCTATACCGGAACCGCTAGCGTCCATGCGGCCTTGGGTGGGGCAAAATCAACGACTAGCGTGGACCTGTCGCATACTTATTTGGATTGGGCGCGGCGGAATCTGGAGTTGAACGGCATTAAAGGTTATCACCACGAACTGATTCAGGCAGACTGCCTAGCCTGGCTGGATGCACAGGTGGGCAAGGGCAATAACGCATTTGATTTGATCTTCGTGGACCCGCCTACCTTTTCCAATTCCAAGCGCATGAGTGGCGCTTTTGACGTGCAACGGGATCATGTGGAAATCATACGCAAAGCCGCCAGATTGTTGGCTCCCGATGGTCTGTTGATCTTTTCCACCAATTTCCGTAAATTCAGGCTGGATTTGGATGCCTTGCAAGATTGGCTGGTCGAAGATATCAGTGCCAGGACCATCCCTAAGGATTTTGAGCGCAACCCCAGAATCCACTATTGCTGGACGATCAGAAACAGGGCCATCGGGCTATAGGTTTGTAGATGCGGATAAATTCGCAACGACGGTTGTTTGTCAGCCATTCTCATTTTGGGCCAGAAACGATAAATATAAACCCGTCATTTCGGCAGGGATGCCGAAATCCAGCGACCATGGAGGGCAAACGTGTGATTAAGATGGGCCTAAATCCGTTGTCTTGTTACCATCCTTGGCCTGGATTTCGGCATCCCTGCCGAAAAGACGGGGCTTCGAGCAAAACAGATAATTGCTGGTGTACGGTTATTAGCATTGAGTATGGCATCAGTAGCGGATAAAATGGGCCGTTTGCCGTCAGTTATGAATACGCTGTAGGGGCGCCGTGAGAAGACGAGTGCATATTATTGTTTCCGGTCGTGTGCAAGGCGTGGCTTACCGCGCATCGGCCCGCGCACAAGCTGATTCACTGGGCATTACAGGCTGGGTGCGGAATTTGCCCGAAGGCAGTGTTGAAATTCTCGCCGAGGGTGACAGGCCCAGCATAGCGGCATTCATCGACTGGTGCGCAAGCGGGCCGCGCTGGGCGAGAGTTGATGATGTGCAAGTGACGGATAAAGAGCCAAAAGAGGAATACCGTTGTTTCGCCGTACAGCGTTTTTAATATCGAAAACGCTGTATAACCCTAGACTTTATCGGAAACCCACTGAATGACCTCGCCGCTGCTGCATTGGTGGAGGGTTTCCGATAAAATCTGCTGTACAACAACCACCAACCCACCCACATAAGGAAAAAACATGTCTGAAAACACGCAAGACACCAACACTAGCCTCACGTTATTATTTTATCGGCAAATCACTGTGCTCAACCCACAGCGACACGGGGAGCTTAAGATTGGGATAGCGCCTGACCAGAGCTTCGCTTCCCATACCAATTCCGTGCCCTTAGTGGGGGTGGAGTTCGTCGAAAGTTGCAGAGAGTACCCCGTTGTATTTGCCCGCGCCGAGAACGGCACTTATAGCCCAGTCGCAGTCTTGGGCTTGGAAAACGCAGAAAATCTATTCCTAGACGAAGAACTTGCTTGGAAAGCTAATTATGTGCCCGCCTTTGTGCGCCGCTATCCTTTCGTGTTGGGTGACAACCCCGCAAACCCCGCCCAGCCTTGGGTATGCGTCGATGAGTCTTGCCCTTGGCTGGGTGAAGAAAAAGGCGAGCCTTTATTCATTGGCGACAAGCCTTCGGTTTTTTTGAACCAAACACTGTCGTTTTTGACCGACTATAATGCGCAGTCGCAACGTACCGTCGATTTTTGCCGTAAGCTGACGGATTGGGGTTTATTGAAGGAACACCAAGCACAGGCCACTACAGCGGACGGCAAGGCGTACACCCTGACCGGTCTGTGGGCCATAGACGAACCCGCCCTTACTCAATTGGATGCGGACAAAGTGCAGGAGCTTTTCAAAACAGGCGAATTGGCCTGGATTTACTTCCATCTGGCTTCCTTGGCCAATTTCCGTCGCTTGGCAGAACGCAAGGCCACTAAAGTAATCGCCCCAAGTTCGATCCATTAACAAAAGCCCGCATCCCAAACATTTTGTGCCCGGTGTGCATGCATCCTTTCGATCACCATTATTCGGTTAGCGTCTTTGCACCGGCGCGGCTGCATATGGGTTTCATCGACTTGGGCGGAACCTTGGGGCGGCAGTTTGGCAGCATCGGAGTGGGTGTCAATGAAATTGCCACCCGCTTGAGCATTTGCGGTGCTGATGAATTGGATGCGGTAGGCCCTTCATGCGAGCGGGCCGCCAAGTACGCACGGCGAATCGCGGAAAAACTAGGCTTGGATTGCAACTTTGCCATCCGCATCCACGAAGCCATTCCCGAACATGTCGGCTTGGGTTCGGGCACACAGCTTGCCTTGGCAATAGGCATGGGGATGTCGCGTTTCCATAGGCTGGACCTAGGGGTTCGCGACATCGCCAAGACTATTGAACGCGGCGGGCGCTCGGGTATAGGCATTGCCGTGTTCGAACAGGGGGGGTTGGTCGTCGATGGCGGCCGGGGGGTCGGCACGGACACGCCGCCCTTACTCTCTCGCATGGAGATTCCGCCAAGGTGGCGCTTTGTCCTGGTGTTTGACCGGCGCGGGCAGGGCCTGCACGGCAAGCAGGAGGTGGAAGCCTTCAATGCCCTGCCGGTTTTTCCAGTCGAGGAAACTGCAAGGCTATGCCACCTGCTGATGATGCAAGCATTACCGGCACTTGCCGAAGGCGACATCAACGGCTTCGGCTCGGTCATTACCGAATTGCAAAATTCCGTGGGCGACCATTTTGCCTTGGCCCAGGGAGGGCGGTTCACCAGCCCGGAAGTAGGGCAGGCGATGGCTTGGCTGCAACAGCAAGGTGCCGTGGGAATAGGGCAAACTTCTTGGGGACCAACCGGTTTTAGCATGGTGGAAACCCCCGAACTTGCCGTTAAACTGGCTGGCAAAGCGGGCCAACTTTTCGACGGCCTGGACTTTCTGGTTGCCAGCGCACGCAACCGAGGTGCGGAAATACTACCGGGAATCCTGTTCCCTACTATTGATGTGCTGCGGGCTTAAGATATGGCCGAAAGCAATTTCTCTGAATTTAGCCTGTGGATGGAGTTATCGCGCCTTTTCCCAGGCAAACTTTCGGGCAGTTGTTTTTTATCAAATCCTTAATGGACTTGTTGCTGGTCGCACAATCCGCCAGGATGCTGGCGCAATCCGCTGCGCGTGCGGGTTATCGTTCCCATGCCGTCGATTTTTACGCCGACTCTGACACCCGCCGTTACGCCGAGCAATGCATCGCCTTGACACCGTGCACGGACGGCTTTGATGAAGCCGCCCTGCTTGCCGCTGTCGAAGGTTTCGCCCTGCCGCAAACAAATTTGGTATACGGTAGCGGTATCGATTCCTGCCCTTTGTTGGTGGAAAAACTGGCGAGGGAACACAAACTACGTGGCAACACCTCAACGACGCTAACGCAGATTAACCGCCCACAAGCCTTTTTCGGGCTATTGGATAAATTGGGCATCCCCTACCCGGAAACCCGCTACACGCTGCCTGACAGTGGCGAGAGCTGGCTAATCAAACCCGGTTGCAGTGAGGGGGGCAAGGGTGTAGTCTTTTGCACCGAAAAACGGCCTACAGCCAACGGCGCTTATTACCAGCGCTGGGCGCAAGGCGATGCCTATTCCTTACTGTTTTTGGCCAATGGCAAAGAAAGCAGATTGCTTGGCTTCAATACACTATGGACAAGCCAGCATGACCCCGCACAGCCTTTTTTATTTGCCGGGGCAATCAACCGTGCGGATTTGAGCGCAGCGCAGCGCTGGTCAGCCGAGGGTTATGCGACGCAATTGACGGAGGCATCCGGGTTGGTCGGCTTGAACAGTCTGGATTTCGTACTGGACAATGGCGTTTGCCGGGTTTTGGAAGTCAACCCAAGGCCTAGCGCAAGCATGGCACTTTACGACGAGGATTTCACCGAGGGGCTTTTGGCTTTGCATATCGCTGCCTGCTATGGCAGATTGCCACCGCCAGCCCGGCACACTGGCCCTGTCCGTGCTTTGCGGATCGTATATAGCCAGGGTACTACCCAGATACCGGAAAATTTCCATTGGCCCAAGGAGTGCGCCGATATCCCCTATCCGGGTGCGATCATAGCGTCCGGCCAGCCGCTATGCAGTCTGCTGATGCAAGGCGACAGCAGGCAGGAGTTGGAAACATTGATAAAATTACTGGAAAACGAGATTCTACAGCGTATTTGAATAGCAATTTTTTACTCTGGTTAAGTGTAGGAGCGGGCCATGCCTGCGATTGATTGGGCTAATTCCGCAATCATGTGCCATTTATTGCTGGCATGCGTAACCCGGCAAAGCCTGTCAGCCAATGTTGGGTTACGGCGCAAAAAGACCCGCCTGACCCAACCTACAACATATAGCCATTTGGTATAGAAAACGCTGTAAAATAGACTTTATCGGAAACCCACTGAATGACCCCGCCGTTGCAGCATTGGTGGAGGGTTTTCGATAAAGTCTAATGCGGAAAAAAACCGGCTAAAGCCGGGACTGAGAATAGTTATCAACGAAAATAAAGAGAACATTTATGACAACACCCATCAGCGTCAGCGTCAATGCCCACGCCCTCCCCATCGTCAAATATCTGATTGCCAACGCCGATAAGCTGCGGCTGAAAATTGGCACACTGGCCAATGGTGCGATTTTTATTGACGCAGGCATCGACACCCTGGGCAGTTTGGAGGCGGGTCGTCTGATCGGTGAAATCTGCATGGGCGGGCTAGGCACCGTCACCATTGCCCAGGGCGGCCCGTTCAGCGGATGGCCGACGATGGTGCATGTACACTCTACAAATCCGGTGATTTCCTGCCTAGGCAGCCAGTATGCCGGCTGGAGCCTGTCCCACGGGGAAGGCAAGGGCGCTTTCTATGCGTTGGGTTCAGGGCCGGCGCGGGCCTTGGCGGTCAAGGTCAAAAACGGCGAGGAAGTGCCGGTGGAAGAGTTGTACAAAGAACTCGGCTACCGCGATGCCAGCCAGGAAACCGTCATCGTGTTGGAGGTGGATAAGATGCCACCTGCGGAACTGATCGACAAGGTTGCCAAAGCCTGCCAACTCGACCCGTCCAAGGTCAGTGTCATTTTGACGCCGACCAGCAGCTTGGCCGGCGGGATGCAGGTCGTCTCCCGTGTGTTGGAAGTGGCGCTGCACAAGGCACACTCGTTGCACTTCCCGCTGGAAAATATCGTTGACGGGGTGGCCTCCGCGCCTGTTCCGCCGCCACATCCAAAATTTGTCCAGGCCATGGGCCGCACCAACGATGCCATCCTATTTGGCGGCACGGCGCATTTGTTCGTCAAAGGGGAAGACGAAGCAGCGGAAAATCTCGCCATCCAACTGCCTAGTTCGGTCTCAAGCGACTATGGCAAGCCCTTCGCCCAAGTGTTCAAGGACTACGGCTACGACTTTTTCAAGGTCGATGCGATGCTGTTTAGCCCGGCCAAGGTCATCGTGACCAATATCGACACCGGCAACAGCTTCCATGCCGGACAATTGGACGAGGAATTGTTGGAGAAGTCGTTTAGGGGGTGAGTATTGTTGGCCGGGTAAGGTGATTCCTGAGAAAGTCCCTCCCAACAAGAATCTCTGCCGCAGGAAAATGAACGCAGTAGGAGACTTTCCATTGGTTTGGGGGTCAACGGCGGGCCGTGCGCGAGATGCTCTTGCACGCCTTAAGTTGATAGCTTCAATTTTTATTTTGGCAGGCCCGCCTTGCACCTACAAGCACCCCGGCGGCTTGGGCAAGCCGGCTATCAGGCAGGCGTAGCGCACCGCGCTGCCGGGAAAAAGCTGGTGCAAGTAGCGTGAGTTGCCTTTCTCTTCGCCAAATTGCTTCTGCACTGCCTTGACGAACATCCGGGCATTGGGAAGGTGTTGGAATTGGGCATAATAATAACGGAGATAGCGGACGATTTCCCAATGCGCATCGGTAAGCCGAATCTGCGAACGCGCCGCTAAGGCTTCGGCGACGGTTTCGTTCCAGTCGGAGGTCTTGGCTAAAAAACCGCTATCGGTCAGTTCCAAAGTGGTGCCATTCACTTCTAAGCAAGGGTCCATAAGTTTTTAACGTCTAGGAAATATGGCTTAACCGTTCGTCCTGAGCTTGTCGAAGGATGGGCGGTTAAGCCATTCATGGTTCGACCCTTCGACAAGCTCAGGACTCACCACGAACGGCTTAACCTCCTGCCAGCCAAAAAGCCAAAAAATATAGGCCCACCTACTTAGAACCGTCAAGCCACATCAGTCATAACCACCGGAGGCCATGTCCAAGCCTGGCGGCACAGAACTCAAGCGCACAACCTCAGTGCTTATATTGCCGTCAGGATGCAACTCTATGCACCGATAACCTTGCGGTACTTGGTCCAGCGCGAAATCCTCACTGTCCGATTTGAATTGAAAGCACGTAGAAGGGCAACCCAACAAGCGCAAGCCTTTGTGCTTAACATCCATGGCTTGGTGGATGTGTCCATAGACCACACCCTTGACTTGTGGAAAGCGCTCAAGCAGCGCAAAAAAAGCTTCGGCATTGGACAGCCTCATCGTATCAAGCCAGTGGGCTCCGGTGGGCAGGGGGGAATGATGGAGGGAAACGAGGGCGTGGCGTTTGGGCTGGTCGGCGAGGCAGGCTTCGAGCAGGTTTAATTGGCTCTCGGGCAGATATCCGCCAGGGCTGTATGAGATGGTGCTGTCCAAGCAAACGATTTGCCATCCATCAAGTAGAACTTGAGAATCAAAATAGATATTGCCGTCCACTAGGGTTTGGCGGATCAGTGCGGGATCATCGTGATTGCCGGGCAGGCAATAGCAAGGCACAGGGAGCGCATCCAAGTGCGCCTTGAGGCGCTGATAAGTTGCAACGGTGGCGTCTTGGACTAAATCCCCCGTCATTAGGAACAAAGCAATCTCCTCGTGATTTCGCCATGCGTGTTCGAGCACGGCGAGAAAACTTCGTTCGGTGTCGATCCCCATCATGGTTTGCCTTGGATTGGCGAGCAAATGAAAATCGGTAATTTGTATGATACGAATAGGTTTAACCGCTTTATGGGTGTGGTTAATGTCTAACTGTCCTTTGCGAACTAGGAATCAATATTATTACCTGATGTTACGCAGTCATCGCTAGAGGATGGCAGCTTGTGGAGTGCGGCGACTCGTCGCCGCTGGACGCAAAAGGCGGCGACGAGTCGCCGCACTCCACAACATCCGGGCTACAGCCTACACGGTTGCGTAACATCAGTTATTACTTAAATAACCGAAAATTTGCTCAATGTCTAACAAATATTAGCCATCGCAAAAATTAGCCCCTAAAATCATGCACAATAGACTGTGATTCGACTTTTTCCCAAGCAGCCGCAAGTAACATTTCAGGAGACTTACAGCCATGGGTAGACACTATCTGGAGCCTCTGTTCGCACCCCAGTCCATAGCCGTCTTCGGTGCGAATGAAAACCCCATTTCGGTGGGGGGGCGTGTGTATATAAACTTGTTGAACGGAGGGTTCACCGGGCGGGTTTTCGCGATCAATCCAAAATACCAACGAATCGGGGACCAGCCCTGCCTGGCTTCGCTTCATGGCGTGAGCGAACGGATTGACTTGGCGGTGATCGCAACACCAGCATCCACCGTGCCCGGCATCATCCGCTTATGCGGAGAACATCGCGTCAAAACAGCCATCGTATTTTCCGCCGGTTTCGGCGAACTAGAGGCTGGGCTTGGCAAGGCGCTGGAACATTCCCTGCTTGAAGAAGCGCGTATCTATGGAGTCCGCATCCTCGGCCCAAACTGCCTGGGCCTGATGCGGCCCTGCGCTGGATTAAACGCCACCTTCAGCAATAACGTTGCTATGCGCGGCACCCTAGCCTTGGTTTCCCAGTCAGGCGCAATCTGCACGGCGATCCTGGACTGGGCTGACGCCCACTCGGTCGGTTTTTCCACGGTGGTTTCCGTTGGCTCGGCCAGCGATGTGGGCTTTGGCGATATTCTCGATTATCTGGCCTTGGACCCGGAAACCCGCAGCATCCTGCTGTACATCGAAGGCATCCGGGATGCCCGCCGTTTCATGAGCGGATTGCGGGCGGCGGCGCGTTTGAAGACAGTCATCGCCATCAAAGCCGGACGGCATAGCGAGGGATCACGGGCGGCTTTGTCGCACACCGGAGCCTTGGTCGGGTCGGATGATGTCTTCGCTGCCGCGCTTGAACGCGCCGGTGTGGTACGCGCCGACACGGTCAAACAAATGTTCGCGGCGGCCCAGTTGCTCTCCAAGCCGCAACGAGTCAGGGGCAACCGGCTGGCCATCATCACCAACGCCGGCGGACCCGGTGTGTTGGCTAGCGACCGGGCAGTGGAACGTGGCATACGGTTGGCTGTGCTGGGAGAGGAAACCAAGCGCAGGCTCAACGCGGCACTCCCCGATAATTGCTCGCATAACAATCCGGTGGACATCTTGGAAGATGCCACGCCGCAACGCTACCAGGCGGCTGTGGAAGCTTGCCTGCAAGAGCAAAATGTAGACGGATTGTTGGTTCTGCTTGCCCCGCAAGCGCCAACCCAACCCACTGAAGCGGCCAAAGCGGTGGTCAATGCCAGCAACCCCCTACGCAAGCCGGTGTTCTGTTGCTGGTTGGGCGAATCCCAAGTGCGCGAGGGCAGAAAAGTCCTCGACGAAAACCATTTCCCGACTTTCTCCGATCCGGAAAGCGCTTTGGAAGGCTTCGGCTTTCTCGCAGAATTCCGCCGCAACCAGGAATTTCTCATGCAAGCGCCGGGGCCGTTGGCTGATCAGAGCCTTCCCGATATCGAGGGTGCGCGCCTGATTGTCAAAGGAGCCTTGGACGAAAAGCGCACTTTGCTTTCGTCCTTGGAAACACGCGCGTTGCTAAGGGCCTTCAATATCCCCATGCTACCGGCCATGACCGCCCGCTCCCCCAATGAAGCGTTGGCCGCCGCTGAATGCCTAGGTTTTCCTGTGGTGATGAAAATCCTCTCTCCAGACATCACTCACAAATCCGATGCAGGAGGCGTACGGCTCAATATTGGCAGCGCACAGGCACTGCGCCACCATTACAGCGAACTGATGGAACGGGTGTGCCTGCTACGCCCAGATGCCAAATTGGAGGGTGTCAGCATAGAAAAGATGCACACCAACCCGAACGGGCGCGAATTATTCGTCGGTGCCATCGACGACCCCGTGTTCGGCCCGGTCATTAGCTTTGGTGCCGGGGGAACGGCGGTGGAGTTTCTCAATAATCGCTCCATTGCCCTGCCCCCGCTCAATGAACTCATCGCCCGCAATAGACTAGAGCAAAGCAAGCTTGCAAAGCTGCTTGGCCAGTATCGCAACAAACCGCCGGCCAATATTGACGCAGTGGTGCAAGTGTTGCTTAGCTTGTCCGCAATGGTCTGCGAATTGCCACAGATTAAAGAGATGGACATCAACCCGCTGACGGTAGACGAAGACGGGGCATGGGCTTTGGATGCACGCATCGTAGTGAGCCAGCGTCCGCTAGGCCGAAGTGGGTATGACCACATGGCCATCCACCCTTACCCTAGCCATCTGGTCAGCCAATTCCAATTGTCCAACGGTGCCTGCGCCACCATCCGCCCCATCCGCCCTGAAGATGCGCAAATGGAACAGACCTTCGTCCGCAGGCTGTCACAGGAGGCTAAGTATTTTCGCTTTATGGAATCCATCCACGAACTGGGCAGGGACATGCTGGTGCGCTTTACCCAACTCGACTATTCGCGGGAATTGGCCTTTGTCGCCACACTGAAGCAAGGCGATGTAGAGATCGAGGTAGGTGTGGCCCGTTATTTCACCAACCCCGATGGCGAAAGCGGCGAAATTGCTTTGGTTGTCGCCGATGAATGGCAGAATCATGGGCTAGGCACACGCTTGATGTCTTGCATCATTGAAGCTGCCAAAGAAAAAAATTTCCAGACTCTGGAAGGCGAAGTGCTGGCAAATAATGTAAAGATGCTGCATCTAATGCGTAAATTGGGATTCAGACAGCAAACAAAACCCGATGAGCCGGGCGTGGTGTTGGTCACCAAAGCCTTGTATGTGGCCTGAAGGCCACATACAAGGCTTATAAAAAAGTTACACGATGTAGGTTGGGTTGCCATGAAAGTACTTTTCATGGTGGGGTGTCGATGCCGACGACATGGTCGCTAGGCGGTCTTTTGCGCCGCAACCCAACATGTGAGGCCGGATTTGTCGGGTTACGGCGCACTCAGACGGAGTTATGGTCGGGTAGAATGTTCAGACGTGCGCCTAACCCGACATTTTTTATCTAATAATGATAACGGCATGACACTACATAAATAGCACCGTCTTCTGGTAAGTAAACTAGACGATGTTCGTTTGTTATTCGCCTAGACCAGAAACCTGTGAGGTCTCCCTTAAGAGGCTCCGGCTTTCCTGTTCCCTTGAATGGACTGCGGCGGCACTCATCTATTAGATTATTGATTTCATCTACGATCTTTTGGTTTTCTTTTTGCCACAAAAGGTATTCATCCCATGCGATTGGAGTCCATGAAACTACGCCATTTTTAGCTTGTTTCTTGTTTTTGCTTTTCTTGTTTGTCATTGCAGATTAGGTCCCGAGGTTGAGCCTTACCCGCTTTAAGTTGCGCAATGGATTCCATTAAACGACTGGCATTATTCGCAGAACCTAGGAGGTACATTGTTTCCTCTATGCTATTGAAATCAACCAGAGATAACATCACAACGTGTTCGCCATTTACGCGGGTAACAACGGTTGGAGTGTGGTCTTTGCAAACATCATCCATCACGGTTTTCAAGCTGGCTCTGGCTTCGCTAAAAGTTAAAATATTCATAATTTTGGTATACCTAGTACGTTATCGAGAAGCAGTGCTACGTGGCGTTCTGTTCTCGTCATTAGACGTTATCATAAACTTAGCTAGCGTCCGCGCCATTGCTCAACCAAAGGGCGGTTTCTGATAGAGTCTATTACTCCCTAATCACTACACAATTGGACAACGTGTAGAAGGATGGGCAAAAGACCCCACTAGGGCCGTGCCCATCTTGGTCGGCGCGGTTTGATGGGCACGGCATGGCGGCCTTTGCCCATCTACCAATCAACCATTTCTTAGAGTAACCAGGGAGTAGCTGTGTATTGAACGGTTACATATTTACTCCTACTGGTTTTGAATGTTGAATACTGATTTTTTCAGTTGCAGACGATTAATTGTACAGTATATTGTACATAAAGTCGGCAATTTTCTTGTACCAAAAAACGAGGGCTTTTTAGATAGCCAATAAATACTAAATAAATCAATGATTTGTGTGTCAAGTAGTTTTATCTTGGAAGTTTTTTGTGTTCGCTCTGCTGCCGTGTCTGTACGAAGTAACGCAACATGGCATTGATGCGCATTTGGTATCCCGTGCCGTGTGATTTGAACCAAGGCTGTAGACGCAATAGCGGTACTCCGCTTATTGCGCCCTTCAGGCTTGGCCCACGAAATACGGTGTTTTCCCACCCTAAAGAGACCGCCCGCCCAAAGGCTTACTAGCTGATGTTACGCATTGGTGTGGCAAAGCTCGCTTTGCCTGTCAAGGCAAGCCTTGACACTCCAAAACGAATCTTCGCACATCGACAATCCTTTGCAGATAACAGCACAGGGGCCTGTGCGTAACATCAGTTACTAGATCAAAGCGGCGTTGGACGAATATCTAGGCGACATTGAGGACGTTTACTTGGCCGGGCAACACTGGAACGCATCAAGCTTGGCGAAGAATGAGTTTTAAGCATAGAGGAGTTCTGGCGTGACTTGGACGATTGGGTATGGAATCCGTCCAGTAGATACCGTCATGTGGTCTTTTTTGCAGGCTTAAATTCCGGGTCGAACGGCTTGCCGGATTTTAGGATGCTCCGCCGGACGGGATTTTAATCCCGTCCGTAACGGTTTTGTGTAAGGGCAGGGCTGTGGACATAACGTCCGGGTCGGGATTACAAATCCCGACCCGCATCAGTACTGTTATATCGGTTGCGCCCGACATTTCGGCATGATGCCTACCCGGCTTACAAATTGTAGGCCTTTTCCCCATGTTCGCTGGTGTCCAGACCATCGCGCTCGCTTTCTTCGGAAACGCGCAGTCCGATGACCAAATCGACGATTTTAAAGGCGATCAACGCGACCACTGCTGTCCACACGACCGTCAGTCCGACCGCTTTGGCTTGGATGATAAACTGGTCCAAGATCGAGCCATAGCCCTGCTTCATTTCGAACCAGTTGTTGTAAAAGCCAGGACCGCCCAGCGCAGGGGCGTTGAAGATGCCGGTGAGCAACGCGCCGGTGATGCCGCCGACGGCGTGTACACCGAACACGTCGAGCGAGTCGTCCACTTTCAGCATCTTTTTCAGCCCAGTAACACCCCACAGGCATATCAGTCCTGCGGCTGTGCCGATGAAGAACGCGCCGGGAATGCCGACGTTACCGGCAGCCGGGGTGATTGCAACCAGGCCCGCAACCGCGCCCGAAGCGGCACCGAGCATGGAGGGTTTGTCTTTGATCAACCACTCGGCGAAGGTCCAAGACAGCACAGCGCAGGCGGTGGCAAGGAAGGTGTTCATGAAGGCGAGTGAGGCCGAGCCATTGGCTTCCAGCGCCGAACCGGCGTTGAAGCCGAACCAGCCGAACCACAGCAAAGATGCACCGATCATGGTCATTGTCAGGCTGTGCGGCGCCATCGCTTCTTTGCCATAGCCGATGCGCTTGCCAATCACATAGGCACCGACTACGCCAGCAACGCCGGCATTGATGTGTACGACAGTGCCGCCGGCGAAATCGAGTGCGCCCCACTGCCAGACCAGCCCCGCCGTGGCGTTGACCTTGTCAACCACATCGGCGCTGGTGTAGGCATCAGGACCGGCCCAGAACCACACCATGTGCGCAATCGGCAAGTAGCTGAACGTGAACCACAGCACCATAAACAACAGCAATGCCGAGAATTTGATGCGCTCGACAAAGGCACCAAGGATCAGGCAGCAGGTGATCGCGGCGAAGGTTGCCTGGAAGGCCACAAACACTAGTTCATACAAGGGCGTACCCTTGCTGAATGTGGCAGCTAGGGAGTATGTCCCGCTGGATGAGTCGAAGGTGCCGTTCAAGAACAATCGGCCCAAGCCGCCAATAATGGAGTTGCCCTCGGTGAATGCCAGGCTATAGCCATAAATGCACCACAGAACGGTAATAAGGGAAAAGGTGACAAATACCTGCATCAGCACCGAAAGCATGTTCTTAGTACGCACCATGCCACCATAAAACAGCGCCAGAGCCGGTACAGACATAAGTAGCACGAGCGCGGTCGAGGTCAGCATCCACGCCACATCGCCCTTGTTAGGAACGGGCGCTGCGGCATCTGCGCAAGCCAAACCGCTGAAACCCAACAATAGAAGTAAACTGCTTAATAATTTCATGCTGGACTCCTGATTTATAATGCTTCGGCACCGGTCTCACCGGTGCGTATACGAACGACTTGTTCCAAATTAAATACAAAAATCTTGCCGTCGCCGATTTTTCCCGTGTTCGACTTCTTGACAATGGCATCAATAACAGCATCCAACTGCTCGTCAGTGACGGCAACCTCCAGTTTCACTTTGGGTAAAAAGTCGACAACATATTCAGCTCCCCGGTAAAGCTCGGTATGGCCCTTCTGCCGACCAAAGCCTTTGACTTCGGTGACGGTAATCCCGGAAACCCCCATCTCGGACAATGCCTCGCGGACATCGTCCAACTTGAACGGTTTCAAAATTGCGGTGACAAATTTCATTGCGCTGTCCTCTATTAGCGTTGACGGTGTGATCTGCTCACTAGACATTGGCAGAAGCCGTGCCAACTGTTTATCCCATTGAATTGCTTGAAAACCAATACAAGTTGTAAGAATTAATTGCTCGTTACGGGTGCGGAAAAAGAATCACGCACCAAACTGGTGCTGTCGTGGGTGGGGTTTGCCATTACCGTGCGAAACTGAGGTTAGGTATCCAATAAAGAACATCCCATCAAAAGGCCAAGGTCTAGCTTTTTAACATCCTCTCAATATCCTCCCTGGCAAAGCCAATCTTCTTTGCCACCCGACCGGCATGGCTAATCTTGGAAATGCCTGCGATCAAGCGGTAAGTGGGCAGTTCATCTTTAAATTGCACTTGCTTCGCCAAGCCGATGTTACGCTGTTGGAAATGAGCCACAAGTTCATGGTTATGCGTGATCAACAATGTGGTGGCACCCTTCTGGCGGAAGCCATTGAGGATATCAGTGGAAATCTCGATCTTTTCCTCATGCGTTGTCCCTTCCGACAACTCGTCCATAATGACTAGGCTACGCGCTGTGGACACGATGAAAACTGCCTTGGTGCGCTTGAGTTCGGTGCCAAAGCGGCCCTCGCCATCGGCAAGGTGGCTAATTTCCGGGGTTTGATAGAAGATATGGTCGGCCACTGCCAACTTGGCCGTAAGCGCCGGCACATAGCAGCCTATCTGCGCCAGCAATTGGGTTTGCGCCAGGGTTTTGCAGAAGGCGGTTTTGCCACCGCTGTTGGGTCCGGTGATTAATGCCAGCCGCTCTTCGTCCAAACTTAAGTCATTTTCGACATAGTTTGGATTGCCTTTGGCAAGGACGGGATTGCGCACACCCTGCAAAACGAGCAGGTGCTTAGGCAAATCGGTCATTTCCGCCAACACGCAGGGATGGCCAAAAGCTTCTTTGTAGCGGATGAACGAGAACAACTCGTCAATGCCGCCTAATGCATCCAGTGTGGCTTGCACCTCGGGCGCGCGTTTGAAGATTTCCCGCAGCGGATAGATGCAGGCATCGCGGTCAAAACTGCCTACAATGGGAATGTAGACCAAGCCCAAGGGCAGCAAAAACAGCCATAATACCGGTGCAATCGAAGCCGTCATTTCCAGTAGCAAAGGCATGAACTGTAACGCTAAAAAGACCAACAGCACACCCGTGGCCAGCAGTCCCGGTTTGAACAAGGACGGGCGGAATTTGACTGCTGGTGTATACCAGCGTTTTTCAGCTTTGCTCAGAATTTCCTTTTCGCTGCGGTATACTGGTCCTTGCATCAGGGCATGGGCATGCGATAGGGAAAAACCCCGCAACGTATCGAGCAAGGCAAGTAGATAGTGGCTTTTCGGCGTGGGCAAAGCCGCAGCTTCGGCGCTTAGACCCAGCATAAAGCGGGTTCCTGCCAAGTAGGACTCGTAGCCAAACCCGACGATTTCAAGCGGATGGGCCGGACTCCCGATAGCGCCTAAAAAGCTGGCGTAGAGCAGATCATAAAAGTCGCCTTCGTGCTTGCAGGCATTGCTTAGGAGTTTTTCCAGCCCCTCGCGCAAGACCCTGTCGGCCTCAAGTTCCGCCAATGCCTCTTGTTTGGCGACAATCTTGCCATAATCGGCTAATGGACGTGCCAATGAACGGTATAACACCGCTTGTCCTGTGCGGGTGCGGGTGTGGTCCAGCGCCAAGAACAGCTTGTCCACCTCGATGGAACGGAACGTCGCCTCGTCAATGACACCGGTTCCCGCCTCGAACGGGGCCGCTGACGGAATGGCAGGCGGGTTTTTGCTGTCTTGTTGCAACAGGGGCGGGTAAAACGGATAGGCATCGGGCTTCATGGCTGCTGGTTCTCTGAGGCTGGAGTAGGGGCTAAATCAGCTTACTTTATCAAAACTTATTCCTTGCAAGTAAGCTGTATTATGCATGGCTCTCGCATACCGGCCCCAAGACCGATAAACTTGTAGCATATTTTCGCCGGCGATAAGGCTGGCGATCTCACGACATGATTGGAGAAATGGATGAAAGGCCACTTTGAAAAACACGACAACCTAACAACCTTGGGCATTGCAGGCTTCAGCTACGCAGACCTTTACGACCCCAGCCGACTGCGCGACCTGACGTTGATCTTTGACCGCGCCGCGCAGGAGAAAGACCCTGACTTATTCGAAGAATTCCAGACTTATCGAAATTGCCGTGGCGAGGGCATGTCACCGGGGCACATTTCAGATTTGCTGGTGAAAATGGCCCCGCTAGTCGGTGAGTTTGTCGCCTGGCTGTTCAATGTGGAAGCTGCCCGCTGCAAGCAGATGCACTCCGCCCACGGCGAGTTCGAGGGAATCTTCACTTATCGCAGCGAGGTCATCGGCAAACTCGCTGCACGTTACAAAGGCCAAAACCCCGAGGATTGGGATATTGCAAGCATTCGCAGAGAATTCGATGCTGTGTTGCGGGCCTTGGTCCCCGCTGCTCTGGTGGACGGCGATCCTGAGGCCGCCGTGGCCAAGCTGGCTGCGGAACTGCTTTCCCTGTCGAAAAGCGACACGCCCACAGCCGATTCCGTCCGCAACGGACTGGAAAGCAAGCCGGAAGCGAAAGCCCTGTTCGCCGAGGCCTTGGCGCAAGACGACGCAGGATTGATTGCGTCGCTGTTCGAGTGCGTCTGCCGCTGGAGCTACGCCGCCGCCAAGATAGCCGATTTGAAGGCGGAAGTCGCCGATTGGGTCAGCTTCAAAATCCCTGAGAAAACCGATTTCAACCATTTGGTGGAACATGAAACCATAGAGCGCGATGGCTATAAGGCTTGGGCCATCCACCCCGAGCAACAGCGCCGCAGGCAAGGCTTTGCCCTCACCGACCCCCGCTTCGGCGAACGCCGGGTATTGTACGAAGTTGACCATTGCATTTACTGCCACGACCGGGACACGGACTCATGCTCCAAAGGCATGAGAAACAAAAAGGACGGAACCTACAAGACCAATCCCTTGGGCGTGGCCATCACCGGTTGTCCGCTGGAAGAAAAAATTTCCGAGATGCATGTGCTGAAAAAGCAGGGCGACAACATCGGCGCATTGGCTTTAGTGATCATCGACAATCCCATGTGTCCCGGCACCGGCCACCGTATCTGCAACGAATGCATGAAGGGCTGCATTTATCAAAAAACCGAGCCGGTCAACATCCCGCAAATCGAAACCCATGTGCTGACTTCCGTACTGTTCATGCCGTGGGGATTTGAGATTTACAGCTTGCTGACTCGTTGGAACCCGCTTAACGTCAAACGTCCCCACGCCCTGCCATACAACGGCAAGAATGTTTTGGTGGCGGGCATGGGTCCGGCCGGCTACACCTTGTCGCACTATCTGCTCAATGAAGGCTTCGGAGTGGTTGGCATTGACGGCCTGAAAATCGAACCCCTGCCCAAGGAACTGACGGGCGACGGCGAAAACCCTCCCCAGCCGATTGCCGATTTTAATAAGCTTTACGAGGATTTGGACAAGCGTGTCATGCTAGGTTTTGGCGGGGTGGCGGAGTATGGCATCACCGTGCGCTGGGACAAAAACTTTCTCAAGGTCATTTACCTGAATCTGCTGCGCCGCAAAGCCTTCCGTTGTTATGGGGGAGTGCGCTTCGGCGGCACTTTGACCGTCAACGAAGCCTGGGACTTGGGGTTCCACCACATTGCCATTGCCTCCGGGGCGGGCAAGCCGACGGTCATCGACCTTAAGAACAACTTGACTCGCGGCATACGCAAAGCCTCCGATTTTTTGATGGCTTTGCAATTGACCGGGGCGGCCAAGGAATCCTCTCTGGCCAACCTTCAAGTGCGCCTGCCGGCGGGAGTCATAGGCGGGGGGTTGACCGCAATCGACACTACGACCGAGCTGTTGGCGTATTACCCGGTGCAGGTGGAAAAAATTCTGCATCGTTACGAAAAGCTCTCCGCTCTGTACGGCGAGGACACGGTGCGTTCCCGCTACGACACCGAGGAAATCGGCATACTCGACGAATTCTTAAGCCACGGCAAGGCCATCCAAGCCGAACGGCAACGGGCCGAGTCGGTCGGCGAAAAACCCCATTTCGTGCCGCTGTTGGAACAATGGGGCGGGGCCACCTTGTTCTACCGCAAGGGCATCAAGGACTCCCCGGCCTACCGGCAAAACCACGAGGAAATAGCCGAAGCGCTGGACGAAGGCATCCGCTTGGCGGAGGGCATGAGTCCGTTGGAAGCGATAGACGACGAATACGGCCATCTGCAAGCCGTGCGTTTTGAAACTTTGCAGGAGCAAGAAGGCCGTTGGCGCAATACCGGAACGCTTGAAGTTCCCTTGCGCAGCTTGTTTGTGGCAGCCGGCACGTCTCCCAATACCATCTATGAAAGCGAGCATCCCGATACCTTCGTGATGGACAAAAAGTTTTACCAGCGCCATGAGATGGACTGGAACCCCCATAACCCATTATCTGAGGGTGAGGAGGCCGTCGCTTCCACACTTGAAAAAGCGGCGGCGGGTAGTGAGGGTCCGCTGTTGCTGGCTATGGCCGATGCAACCGGCCCCAAGCTAGGCAAACCCGCGCCGTTCACCTCCTATCATCGTAACGGGCGGTATATCACGTTCTATGGCGACAACCATCCGGTTTATGCCGGCAATGTGGTGAAAGCTATGGCCAGCGCCAAAGACGGCTATCCTTACATCGTCAAGCTGTTCCAGCAGGAACTGGCGACCCTGCCGCCTGACTTGCAAGCCGAACGCGACCAGGATTTGGCCGAATTCCAAGCCAAGCTGGACGGCGACCTGTTGGGTCGCATCGTGGAAATCCGCCGCTTGACTCCCACTATCATTGAGGTCATCGTCAAAGCTCCGCAATCGGCCAAACATTTCCTGCCGGGGCAATTTTACCGGGTGCAAAACTTTGAATCACTCGCCCCCGTTGTGCAGGGCACGGTGTTAAGCACCGAGGGATTGGCCCTGACGGGTGCCTGGGTAGACAAGGAAAGGGGCTTGATTTCACTCATTGCCTTGGAAATGGGCAGTTCTTCACGCCTATGCGCGACTTGGAACCCAGGAGACCCCATCGTGGTGATGGGTGTCACCGGCGCACCCACCGACATTCCTAGAGGGCGCACCGTCATGCTGCTGGGCGGCGGCTTGGGCAATGCGGTGCTGTTCTCCATCGGCAAGGCGATGCGGGCGGCCGGCAACCAAGTGATTTATTTTGCTGGCTACCGCAACCGGGCCGATGTGTTTAAGGTCAGTGAAATCGAGGCCGCCGCCGACCTCATTGTCTGGTCGGTGGACAAGCGCGAGGGCAATACCGCCATCGAACCCACCCGGCCCCAAGACAAGACGTTCGTCGGCAACATCGTCGAATCCATCCTCGCCTATACCACGGGCGAACTGGGCGAAAACCCCATCCATCTGGACGATGTGGACCATCTCATCGTGATTGGCTCCGACCGCATGATGGACGCGGTGAAACAAGCCCGCCACGGTGTCCTCAAACCGTATCTGAAGGAACACCACGAGGCCATAGGGTCCATCAACTCGCCCATGCAATGCATGATGAAAGGCGTTTGCGCCCAATGTCTGTGCAAGCACATCGACCCCGAGACCGGCAAGGAGTACTTCGTCTATTCCTGCAACAACCAAGACCAAGACCTCAACCGCGTGGACTTCCCCAACCTCCGCGCCCGCCTGAAGCAAAACTCGGTGCAGGAGAAATTGTCGTCGCTGTGGTTGGATTATTTGTTGGGTAAGAACGTGGTTTGATCTTGCCATATTAATACGGATAACATCCCCCGAAGGGATGTTATCCGTACCGCGTTGAGGGAGGCCCATTACTCCCTAATCACTTTACAGCGTTTTCAACATCAAAGAGTTACTTGATAGTGGGTATGATAGCGCGGAATATTCGGTTAACCTTAGGGGTTAATGGAATGTCATTTTTTGGTATCTTTTTAAGATGAAAACGCTGTACATAAAGATATTTCCATACTTCACATACCATTTTCATAAATGTACCTGATTAGGAAGATTCTTCAGCTATTCCGATTCCGGCATGGACCGCTTGAATCCAGATAGCAGGAATGCCAAAAGCCCTGCCATACATGGAGCCTAGGTTCCCGATCCATGCCAGAATGCCGGTGTTCTGGGTTTTTCTGCAACGCCGGACGGGATTTTTAATCCCGTCCGTAATGTTTTGTTTGTTGCCCCTGGCTTCAGGGTTTGCACAAAACGTAAGCGGCGGGGTTGCAAACCCCGCCGCGCCCATTCCAAATACCCCGTTGCGCTTCGTACATCGCAAGGAGTTCCGGTTTGTATTTATGTACAGCATTTTCATCTTAACAAAGGATAATAATAAAGGATGCTCAATTAAACCATCTTGTGTGTATGTGCCTTGCAAAATGATATAACCTAAAAGTAACTCTTTGATGTTGAAAATGCTGTATGAACTCGATACTGAAACCACTCTCAACCCGCTACACAGTCGCCGACTACATGAACTGGCCCGACGAAGAACGCTGGGAATTGATTGACGGCGTGGCCTATGACATGTCCCCGGCACCAACCATCAAACACCAAACCATCACCGGTGGCTTGTATTCGATATTGCGCGAAAAGCTGAAAGGCAAAACCTGCCAGCCCTTCATCGCCCCGGTGGATGTGGTGTTGTCGGCGGTTGACGTAGTGCAGCCGGATGTGATTGTCGTCTGCGACCCGGCTAAAATCACCGAGCGCAACATCCAAGGCCCGCCCGATTGGGTCGCCGAAGTGCTGTCGCCTAGCACCGCCCGCAAAGATTTGCGCGAGAAAAAAGCCTTGTTTGAACGCTCAGGGGTCAAGGAATATGTGGTTTTTGACCCGTTAAATGGTTTAGTCCAGCGTTTCGTGCTGACTGACGGGGCTTATGGGCCGGGGCAAATACTAGACATGCAGGAAAACTTGGAACTGGGGTTTATGCCGGGGGAGTTTTTGCCGTTGGCGGAGGTGTTTGGTTTGCCATAGAAAGTGTAGGGGTAAGCTGTGTGACAAATTGCCCATGAGCAGCGAAGCGGGGGTAGGTGTTTATTACCTACCCCTACTTGCTTGATAGTTATGCAAACTTCCTAGCCACTCTTTGCTTGCTCGCGGCTTTGTTTTGCATCTGCCTTTTCTCCGCTTCGGCGAAACGGGCTAAAGTCTGCCGCATTAGCGTTTGATATTTAAGCCCGTTGGCATCGGCAATGAACTTGAAATCCTCAATCAGAGCCTTGGACAGCCGGATGGAAATCATCTGAAGCCCAAGGGACTCGTCAAGGGCCGCTTGTTGTTCTGGGGTTGTTTCGACGGATCTGGCAAATTGTTCATCTCTGCCAAGTTCGCCGGTATCCCAGCGCTCATCGTTGTCAATGGCATCCAAAGTGGCTTGAAGGGTCTCAGTGTTCATAAATGTCTCTCACGTTAGTGTATAATTCAGCATCCAGCAGTCTTTAATCGAACAGTTTCTCTGCTCGTAAATATATCTTTCTGTTAAATTCAGTTTGGGTAGTAGTCACCTACCTAATTTTTTGGATTAAAGTGGAACAGAAAGTTTGCGGTATATGTATTTTTCATCTTCGTTAGGGTCGTAGGCTGTTTTTATTTACAAGGACATTTTATATCCAACTGCTAGTTTTAGATTTATCCTTAGACATAGCTAAATTATCAAGCCCTCTTTGACAGGAACCCACATGTCCGAGATTAAATTCGACTTCAAAGGCATCATCAGCCTGCTGGCCAAGAATCTGTACAGCGAGAAAAAAGTCTTCATCCGCGAATTGGTGCAAAACGCCCACGATGCCATCCGCCGCCGCCAAGTCAAGGAACAAGGCGGAGGCGGGCGCATCGACATCTACTGCCGTCCGGAGGAAGACCGCATCATTTTCAAAGACACCGGGTTGGGCATGAGCCGGGACGATTTGGACAACTATCTGTCCAGCCTGGGGGCGAGTGGCACCCGCGACTCCCATATCGAAGGTGTCATCGGCCAGTTTGGCATCGGTTTCATGTCTGCCTTCATCGTTGCCAAGAAGGTCGAAGTCCGCACCCGCAAATTGGGTGAAACCCAAGGCTGGCTGTGGATTAACGAAGGCGACCAAAGCTATAAGCTAGACCCTTGCGAGGTGGAGGAAGTCGGCACGACGGTGGATGTGACCATCGCCGAAATCGGCGACCGTGGGCTGATCCGCGATGATTTTGTCAAAGACGTGATCCGCCAGTATTGCGATATGCTGCTAGTGCCTATCCATGTCGGGTCCAGCGAATTTCCGGTCAACACCATGCGTATGCCCTGGGAACGCGACGGTGCCGACGCCAAAGCCCGCGCATTGGACTGCCATCTCTACCTGGAAAAAACCATGCGCGACAGCGTATTGGAAACCATCCCGCTGGATGTGCGCGACAACGGCTTGGAAGCGCACGGCGTGTTGTATATTTCCAGCGCCCGAGTGTATGCCATAGAACCGCCGCGTACCGTGCGGGTGTTTCAAAAACGCATGTTCCTGTGCGAAAACGCGACCGACTTGTTACCGAAATGGGCCAGCTTCGTCAATGGTGTCATTGACACGCCCTCGCTGATTCCCACCGCCGCCCGCGACAACTTCCAACGCGATGAGACTTTTGGCCGGTTGCGCGATGCCTTGGGCCAAATCATCATCCGCCATTTGGAAGCACTCAAAACCAAAGACCCCGCCCGCCTCAGCCAAATTTTGGCCTACCACAACCTAACCATCAAAGCGGCTTGCGATTATTACGAGGAGTTTTTCGATAAATTTGCCCATTTGCTGGAATGGAAGGTCAATAGCGGCGACAAAGCCCCGCATGGTTACAGCGGTGAGCCGCCGTTCCGCCGCCTGCCGCTGCCCGAGATACTGGCGCTGCTGCCCGCCCGCGCCGATGCGCCGAAACGCCTGTCGGCCTTTTCCACGCTGAATTCGGCCAACCAATATTTTGACATGGCGAACGCCAACGGCACTGTCGTGGTCGATGCCAGCCATTTTACTTGGGATGCCAAAATTCTCGAACGGCTGGCGCGTAAGCCGGGTTCTGGCTTTGAAGTCTTGTTTATTGACCGCGAGGAAGACCCGGCGGTGTTCCGTGAATTGGACGAACAGGAGAAACCCGTCCGCCGCTTGGCCGAGACTATGGCACAGATCACCCGCCACGGCGGTGGCCGTTTGCGTGTGGATGCCCGCCATTTCCAGCCGGCTGAATTAATGGCGGTGATCCGCGCCTCGCAACTCAGCCAAGGCCAGCAAAAGGCACAATTCATGCTGGAAGACCCCAACGTCAGTCCGGCGATGCGCGAAATGGCCGAGGAAATGATGCGCTTGGCGCGGGGCGAGTCCATGCGTTTGACCATCAATGCCGCCAACCCCTTCATCCAACAATTGGCGCGGCAAGACCCCGCCCTGCCTGAAGTGCAAGAACTGATGCTGGGTGTGTGCAATAACGCCATCATCTACAACCAAGAGTTGATGACCGCGCAGAATGCCCGCGCCTTTCACAATCAATTCGCCGTGCTATTGCAGCGCAGCCTGATCTATCTGGAAGAACGCGCCGAATTGCAAGCCGAGCGGGAGCGCTGGGACCAGGAACGCCAACGCCAAGCGGCGGCACAGGGCAGGCCGCGCTCCGCCCACCCGGTGATTTTTTTGATGACACCGTTCAAAGACGATTACCGGCCATTGGAAGATGCCTTGCGCCGGGTGGTTGAGGACCGCTGGGGCTGCCAATTATTCTTGGCGCGTGACCGTCAATACGATCAACGCTTGCTGGAAAATGTCCGCGCCCATATGGACCAGGCCGATATGTTCCTGGCTGAAGTGTCCGAGCAGAACCCCAATGTGATGTTTGAACTGGGTGCGGTGTTGCACGGCGGCAGCGACAAGCCGGTGGTGCTGCTATGCCGTCTACCGGCAGACGATGTGAAGCCCTTGCTGCCGGCCGATTTGCGGGCTTTCATCTATTTGAACTATTCGGCGGAAGACGACACGGACAGCTTGGCGGTTTGGCTGGAAAGCGAGTTGAAAAAAATCGCCAAACTGCTGGAAAAGCTCAACAACGGCGGGCGTGAGCATTTCTTGTCGGTGCGGCGTTTGCGGGAGGTGGCTGGCAATATGGGCCTTCAACTGTCTGATAAACAGGCCGAAGCCTTGGCCGAGGCGTTTCCCACCGTGCAACGTTGGCGCAGCGTCAAGGCCGAGGAGATCGTCAAAGCGGCAGGCTTGCGGGCTGGCATAGCCCAAGCTTTGATTGACGAAGTGCTGGCGCAACCGTCTTAAAAGCATGGCCTTACAATTTAACGAGTATTACGACGAAGCCCGCGCCGCTTATGATGCCAACCGCCACCGTGAAGCCGCGCTGCTGTATGCCCGTGCCAAGGCAGCGGCGCAGGCCAGCGGCGACAAGGCTGACGCATTCAAAGCCGGATATTGGGAAGCAAGTTCCCGGTATCTGTTGGGTGAAAACCGGTTAGCCTACGCGCTATTATTCGCGCTGCTGACTGACGCACCCGAAGACGCGCCGGTGCTGGAACGTTGGTATGCGGAAATACTGGCTTATCAACTATGGCTGGATTTGGGCCGCCGCAACCGCGCCGAGGAAACGGCACGGCTAAAGGGCCTTGAGGGCTTCGCCGCCAGCCATCCGAATGTGCCGCCTGGGGATGTGCCTCAGCTTTATGCGCTACTGGCTGAAGCTAGCGCCGATTGGGTTGAGGCGGTCCGCTATTATGAACAGGCTTGGACCGTCCATGATGAGCAAAACCCTGGCTATAATAAAAGCAGCAAAGCCTACGGTGCAGTGGAGGCCTTGCTGCGTTTGGGCCGCGACGCAGAAGCCGCCCGCTGGCTGGAACTGCTGCGGCAAACCGATCAGGATTCATCTATTGGGCGTATGCTGCTTCACCTAGGGCAAGCCTTGTTGGCGCTGTTTCGCGGTGGACCGCGCAGCGAGTGGGATTCCGCCCGCCGTGCGTTGGAGGATGATGTACTCGGCACGCAAAGCGTATTTAACAGTAATGTCCGCCATTTGCTCGCCCGCCTTCATCTGCTGCTGCGCCCCGATGAGGACCCTGAAGACCGCTTCCACCCCGCCCGCGATTTATTGCGACAAAAACCAGAAAGAAAGCGGAACTGGAATCGTTTATCGACGGTAGCCGACTTTCGCCTCGCCTCGGTGCGCTTTGCGGCGGGTGTGCCGCCCTGCGATGATGTTTACTACCGAGAGCCGCAAGTCTTGCCCGCCCGCATCAATCCGCCTGACCCGGTGGATTTCGCCCGCCGTGTCCATCGCGCCCGGCTGGCCTTGGCGCATTTGCAAAAAGAATCCGATATCCTTGACCGGCTGTATGAATGCGTTTGGTATGGCGACGAAGCCCGCGCCCGGAAAGCGCGATTGGAGGCAATTGTTCGTTTAGCGGACAACGGTGATGTTTAAAACGCTATAATTTTATCGTTCCCACGCTCCCGCGTGGGAATGCAGCCTTTACCGCTCCTGCGGTTCGATACCTCCGACGCTGGAGCGTCGCCGGATGCATTCCCACGCAGAGCGCTCATCGTTATGCACAAGTCGTTGCGGGAACCCCGAAGGGGTTCAAGCCATTAGCCGGGGGTTGAGCGAAGCGACACCCCGGACGGCAAACCGAATAAAATAGCGACCCCGGAGGGGTTGCAGTCTTTTCTGCGCGGACTAGGATACCACCAGCCTAAACCCGACATTTGCGTCATTTCCGAAAGTGCGCCTAGGTTCTTGGTACGGTTGCTGCGACCCCTCCGGGGTCGAATGTGGTATCTGATTTCAACCGGGGGTGTCGCTTCGCTCAACCCCCGGCTAATAGCTAGTGTCTGAACGAAAACCCCGTTTTTTGAAATAATCGGCACTTTTCCCGGCATCGTCGGTGCGTTTTTTCGAGGTATGGCCTTGCAAAACCTCCTTG
>CAIZPP010000203.1 GCA_903934875.1 uncultured Methylococcaceae bacterium | reverse complement strand
GGCTCAAGCCTATTGCGCCTTTCTGCATTGAGGGAAGCCCATCAGTGCATTATTATATGCGTTTAAATGATTGGCTGGCATACATTCATGAAAAAGGGTATGTGAAGCATGGGAACGTATTTTTGTACAGCATTTTCATCTTTAAAATATACCTAATAAAGTTGATTCAGCTAACGTTTCAAGTTAACTTAATATCTTGCCCTTTCACTCCAGCTATCAAGTAACTCTTTGAAGTTGAAAATGCTGCATAAACAACCGTTCACCCCTCTGCCTTTTCCTAGAAACCCGGTCATTTTGGCCGCTATTTCAGCGAGCGAGATGCCAGCTCTCCTAGAAGGGTGAACGGTTACCTGCATAAGGCTTGACAATCTGCAAAAATGCAAGTAGAGTCATACAGCATTTTCAACATCAAAGAGTTACTTGGTAGTGCGTATGATAGCGCAGGTTATTCGGTTAACCTGAAGGGTTAACGGAATGTCTGTTTTAGTTATATTTTTAAGATGAAAACGCTGTACATAAAGATGTTTCCATGCTTCTTATACCATTTTCATAAATGTACCTGACTAGGAATATTCTTCAGCTATTCCGATTTCGGCATGGACCGCCTGAATCCAGATAGCAGGGATGCCCAAAGCCCCGCCGTCCATGGAGCCTAGGTTCCGGTGATCCATGCCGGAACGACGGCGTTCTGGGTTTTGCTGAAACATCTTCCTAATCTGGATGGTCTATGTGTTAGCACATCGTAAGGAGTCCCGGTTTGTATTTATGTACAGCATTTTATCTTAACAAACGATAATAATAAAGGACGCTCAATTCAACCATCTTGTGTGTATGTGTCTTGCAAAATGATATAACCTAAAAGTAACTCTTTGATATAAAAAATGCTGTAACTATACTATAGAGAGGCTATACAAATGATCAAGATAAAAATTTCATGTTTACTTATTGTGGCATTATGTTCCATGCCAGTACTGTCAGACAATTCGTCTGCAAATACTACTAGCAGTGGTACTAATAGCACGTCTACTAATGGCACAAACGTAAGCTCAACTGGCAGCACAATCAATCCAACGATTTTAACTAGCGGCACAATACCACCAACGATTTTAACTAGCGGCACAATACCACCAACGAATTCAACTAACGGCACCATAACCATAACCCCAACGGGTACGACTGACAATAGTTGCAATGAAAATGAGCAAACGCAGAATTCTAAGAATCCAATGGAATTTTGCCGTTGCCATACTTGCTAATCTATTTGACGAAGCTGATACCTATGAATAACAAAATCAAAGTTTTTAGCTGGCTTGGTGCAATAGCGGTCCCAACATTGATTGCTGCCTCTGTTCTAGCTGCACCGGCATGGAATTACCCTGATGCTCCGGCTCCGCTAGGAGTCAGCAGTTGGAGTCAGATAGCCGACCCTACATCAACCGCCCCTGTTCCGCTTAATTACCCCTATTCAGAATGCGGTGTTGGCGAGCATCAGTCACCTATCAATGTCAATAGCTATGATCTTGTGCAAAGAACGGGCTCAGACATTATCAATTTTTATTATAATACGGCAGAACCGCTGCAACTATTAAATAATGGGCATAACATTATAGTGGAGGCACCTGCTACGCCTACTACACCTATCCCGGTTAACACCTGCTTGAATTCTGGTATCAATTTACTCTGCCCAATTCCGACACCTGATAAGCTGTATTTCGGTACTGTCCAAAGCTACGATGAGTATACGCTGGTGCAATATCACATACATGTGCCTAGTGAGCATACTTACAATGGTGCCAGCTTCCCGATGGAAATTCATTTTGTCCACGCGACCCCCGATGGAAGGGAAGTCGTCGTTGGCGTGATCGTCCAAACCGGTGTCTATAATGCGGAATTGCAGAAAATATTGGACAATGCCCCTCCCACCGGTACTAATGTGATAAACACCATACCTGGTGTAACTATCAACCCAAACGGCCTACTTCCTAGCAATAAGTCATCCTACGTCACCTATGCGGGTTCGCTAACCACTCCGCCCTGTTCCGAGGGAGTCAACTGGTTCATATTGACTAATTTCATCCAAGCATCCTCTGTGCAAATTGCACAATTTCAAAGTATTCTGCAAAATACGCCTACGATCAATCGGCCAACGAATGCCCGGAATATCAACAATCTATACGGCAGGTCAGTCAATTTAAAACCATAAATGCGTATTCCAATTAAAGGATTATGCCTGCTTGCCTTGTCGCTATCCGCCTGCACCGTAGGGCCGGACTTTGCAAAGCCCGGCTCCATCCTGCCCGTTAACCGCACATGGCAAGCAAAGGATGGCTCTGCCACGTCTTTGCGCAGTAATATCGTATCAGGCCCCATTAATGCCGAGTGGTGGAATCTGTTTAACGATCCGCTGTTAACTTCATTGGAAAAACGGGCGGCGGGCGCGAACCTGACTTTGCTCCAAGCAACCACCCGCATGGAGCAAAGCCGTGCCATGCGTGGCATAGCGGCGGCGGACCAGTTTCCTAAGCTGAATGGCAACACCTCCTATCTGCGGCAACAGATGAGCGAAAAGGGTGTCGTGTCCCTGTTCGGCGGCTCATCCGGCGGTGGTGGGGTGGCGAATGGAACTGGAATTGGTGTGGTCGGCATTCCCGCCACCAACATTCCGCCCTTTAACTTGTGGCAATACGGCTTTGATGCCTCTTGGGAAATGGATTTTTGGGGGCGGGTCCGCCGCGAACTCGAATCGGCCGATGCCAGCGTCGAGGCATCGAAGGAGGGGAGGCAATTTAGCCTGCTGTCTATCATGGCCGAAGTTGCGCGTGACTACATCGACCTGCGCCGCATCCAGTGCTTGCTGGACATCTCGCGGCAAATGATAGCCTCGGCAGAAGAGAATCTTACCCTGACCGAGCAAAAGGCAGCGCGGGGAACCGTCACCGAACTTGACGTGGTGCAGACGAAATCCCAACTCGCCAGCTTCCAAGCGCAAATTCCACAATTGGAACAGCTTGAAGCCCAGGCTATCAACCAACTGAGTTATTTATTGGGCGGGCATCCCAACGCTTTGCGGCAAGAGTTGGCTACGCCTGTTGCGATACCGACGGTTCCACAACGCGTTCCCGTTGGATTGCCATCCGAATTGGTGCGGCGCAGACCCGACATTCGCCAGGCTGAAGCCCAGTTACACGCGGCGACGGCCGACATAGGCGTGGCGGTGGCCGATTTCTATCCCCGCGTCACCCTTTCCGGCAGCATTGGCCTGCAAGGTTTAAAATTAAAAGACGTGGTCGACTGGTCGGCCTTGCAATATGCGATAGGGCCTAGCGTCACGGTTCCAATATTCCAAGGCGGGCGACTAAAATCAACGTTGGAATTGCGCAAGTCTGAGCAGCAGGAAGCCGCCATAGTCCACCACGACACCGTGCTGAAAGCTTGGCATGAGGTTGACAATGCCTTGACCGCCTATGCCGACGAGCAGCGCAGAAATGAAGCGCTAGGCCAAGCCGTCCAATCCAACCGGGATGAATTAGAACTGGCTCGGCTGCGCTACCAAGGCGGGATTTCCGATTACTTGCCAGTGCTCACGGCGCAAAGGTCTTTGCTACAGACCGAGCAAGATTACGCCAACAGTTCCAGCACGGTGGCAACCAATATGGTGGCCCTCTATAAGGCGCTGGGTGGCGGATGGGAGCCTACCAAGGAAGCGGAGACGACCCATGCCGACTCTTTACCTTAGTTGATTTCCAATAATGTAAACGGTAACCCGATCTTCCGCTTGAGGTAGTCATATGCCTTTTCAGCGTAAACCTCCAAGTAAGGCAGCGAGTCGGCGACTTGCACAAGGGCCGGGCCATCATTCAACCCTGCGGAGGTAAGACCGACGAAGCGGGGGTTCGGCAGTGTGCCGGACTGCCTGTCGCCGATCAAGTGGATTTTCACGCCGTAGTAATAAAGATTCTTGGTCGGGCAGTAACATTGACCGAGACTTTTCGCGATAAAGATTAAAAAAATGAATAGGTGAATTTTATGCAAACCATGATTGAATTAAATGACGATTTACTAGCTCAGGCCCAAATCCTAGCAGCGCGAGAGCGCACGACCTTAAACCGCTTGATCGAGGATGCGTTGGCGTTGCGGTTAAAAACATCGTCTCGTCGTCGCCCGACCTTGCCGGTTTATCACGGGCAAGTGGGATTGACAGCCGCTGTGACGGACAGCCTAAGTAACCGTGCACTGTTAGATGCCGCCGATGAGGTGGACAACTAATGACACCTGATGTGAATGTCCTGATAGCCGCTTCACGTTCTGATCATCCACACCATACCCCGGCATTGGCTTGGCTAAATGCGGCCTTGAACGCGGCAGAGTCAGGCCAGCCCGTTATGATTTTACCGATGGTAGCCAGCGGATTTTTGCGTCTATCAACCCACCCCAAAGTATTTATAAATCCCATGCCCTACTTGACTGCACAAGCTTTCATTCGCGCTGTGCTGGATTCTCCCGGTGTTGAGATGCCAATGCTAGGCAAAGAATGGCCTCTTTTCGAGAACCTGTGTGGGCAACTCAGTTTGGCCGGTAACGACATTCCCGATGCTTGGATTGCCGCCGCTGTGTTGGCCAATAACGATCATTTGACAAGCTTTGACCGGGGATTCATGCGCTTTCTAAAGCCCAGCCAATTTACTTTGTTGCGCCCGTAAATGCTCTCGGTCCTCTACAATCAGCCTGACTAGCTGACGGTCCCATTTTTCGCTTACGCGAAAATTCCAAGGCAACAAACCCTACTAATGCGCAACCATAGCACCAATTATTGACGAATAAGACAAGAATATCATTCTTGGCTCAGAGATACCCTGCATTACCGATACGTTGCAAGTACCTTCAAAATACCTGTCCCCTTGGTCTAACCCTAGCGGCGGTTTTTAAGGGTAAATAGCCTACAAATCAAAGATGTGTCGGCCATATGACACTGAAAAACGGCTAACGGCTTGGAGTGTCGTTTGGATTCTGAGATTATACCTTTTTTCGCCATCCCGACCTTGCCATCCGCGTCTGCCCCACCTGTTGGTTCGATCCCATGCCCCAAATCCAACTTCCCTTTTTCCCCGAAGGCGTCACTCAGATTAGCGACTTGCTGGCGTTCCGCGTGGAGGACGGCTGCGTCTGTTACTTCAACGGCTACATGCCTGTGTTCATCCACGACAAGGACGACATCGCCACCTTCAGGATGATAACAGCACAGTTCTGTGTGAACGGCAACGCCAAGCAGGCGGAGATTTCGGCGGTGTCCGCACATTTGTCGCCGTCAAACACATAAGTCCGGCAGCCATGGAGGAAAAGTGACTCCTCTACGCAATGTGCGAGGGTCGATTTTCCTGCCCCAGAGCCCCAGTAAACCATAGTATGAAGCTCTTGTGTCGATTCTGCTGTTCACGTCTCTGTGCATGATGCCAAAAGATATCTGTATGCATTGTTAATCACCATTAGAGTTTGATTGCATTGAGTGATATACCATTTTTTTGTCTATTCCACCGAACAAGGAGAATCAAGCATTTCCTTTATACGATTGTCCTGATTTGTCCTCCTCCTGATGTTTAACTAAGGGCCACAAACTATTACCTAATACTACAATAATGCCAAGATAAAATAACCCCATACTGACAGCAACCCCAAAGTGTAATAAATAGACCCCACCAATATTGAAGGCACCTAACCCAAAACTGGTCACTAAGTTTTTTTTCATTATTTTTTCAAATTCATCCGCAATATTAAATAGTTCTTCCAGAAAGTTCAAGGTTCCATCCATGAAGATTACTTGGGCAACATCAGTCGCTGCACTGGAAGCACCTTTAAGGGAAATTGATACTTGTGCTGTTTTTAGTGCGATAGCATCATTTATACCGTCACCAATAAAGCACACAAAGCGTCCTTCGTCACATAACTGTTGCACCAAACTCGCTTTTTTTTCGGGTAATATTTCTGCAAAATAAGAATCAATACCTAGCTCACCGGCCATATGTCTAGTTGGGGCTTCATGATCACCTGAAATGATATACAATTTTATTCCACGTTTTTTGAGTACCTTAATCATATTATGCGCTTCGGGGCGGATTGTTGGGTGTATTTCAAATATGCCAGCCAATTGATTATTTATGCTCACATAAGTCAGGGAATGGCTTTCACTCTCCGCTTGCACTTGTATGCTTTGAATTGACGCGGGTAGTTCAATTCCTTCACGGTCTAAGAAACGGGCACTGCCTACCCGTACTAAATTACCCTCAATGATAACCCTGATTCCATAACCCACTTCATAACTGGCCTCATCCAGCTCAGGAATGTGCACACCTTCTTCCTCTGCTTTTGCCAGAATAGCTTTGGCAATTGGATGGGGTTGGCGATGCTCGGCTGCCGCAGCATAACGAAGTACATCATCTGCTTGATGACCTGAAAAAGTATGAATGCTGCCAATAGTAGGTTGCTCTAAAGTCAAAGTGCCAGTCTTATCAAAAACAATGGTATCGACATCTTTTATCAGTTCAAAAACACGCCCATCTTTGACTAAGATATTTTGTTTCGCCAAAATTTGAAGATAACTTAGAATGACTAGAGGGCTTGCTGTACCTGCATTAGACCCTAAATCCGACCACATGACGGCGAGTGCCGGGTTATAACCCATGATTGGTAAGGTAATTGCGCTAAGTCCAACTCTAAAAGCGATAAAGCGATCAGTAATATTTCGGCCACGCATTACGAGCGTATCTTTATAATTTTGTGTATGATTGAGTATCTGGCCGATTTTGGAAGCAACGGTGGCATTGCCGGCGGTTTTAGCTTGGATGCATAACCGGCCTGATAATAATAAAGTTGATGCAAATACTTCATCACCTAGACTTTTCTCTACGGGTTGGCTTTCCCCAGTCAGGATATGTTGGTCTACTTGGCCAATACCAGACTCAACGGCCCCATCGACTGGGATCACTTCACCTGCATTGACAATGACTAGATCGCCAGCCTTTATATTTTGGAAATCAATCTGAAGTTCCACGTTATCTTGAAGCACCCAAACTTTTTCTGGATGGCCAGCAAAGACATTGATCAACCGGTTTTGGGAGTTTTCTTCCAGTTGGTTGACTATCTGAGCGAAAAATCCGCCGATTACCCCCATAGAAGCCGCTAGAATCAAATGACCTGCGGCAATCATCCCTAATATCAAGATAGCAGCAGCCAGATATGAACTTATGTAATGACCCTTCTTAAAATCTATCAATATAAGTTTAAAAACATGGCGGGTCAGATATAATACCGCCAAAATTCCTGCTATGGAAAATACGGGATAAACGGTGCCGACTATGGCTATTCCTGTGGCATAAAGCGATAGTCGTACTCGCTTTTTAGCCGCCAAACGGGTGGCCTCGTGAATATTGCGTAACTGCGGATCAATGTCCATTTGCAATTCTTGCCGTTCAGTAGATAATAGGGAACTTTTTATATCCTTGAACAGGCGCTTTATGTTAACAGAATGCTTTGGCTTAACTTTTTCAGGCTGAGATGGAGTTGTTAAGGCAGTAATGAGTGTAGTGGGCCGTGGTTTAAATAAATACCAAGCACCACCACTGAGCAAGGCGGCTTCAATTAACATCAGTTTTATTCCCTGTTCTGCCATCCACGGCGTTAGCTAGATGGGGTTTTAATTTGTCTGCCAAAACCACAACATGAGGCTCATTAACCAAAGTAAAATGATTACCAGGTATAGCATAGGCCTTGGTTTGGCCAAACCTGTCCCAGCCGGCATCCTGTTCAAAAACAGGTATAATCAATGAGCCTGCTAAATGAACTTTTTCTGTGACACGGAACAATAGGGTGGAAAGTGGCAGTGTATTGTTTGGCTTATATTTTGGAATCATGTCAGCAGTGCATCTGGCAATATCCAGTATGTTTTTGAAGTATTTACCGTCCGTTTCTGGCAGCAACAATTTCGCTTTTTCCAGGACATTTTTCAACAAGGCCATACGTTCTGATTCCGTCAGGGGTTCCAGCGTTTCGCGTGAAATATCAAGCTTTTGCCT
>CAIZPP010000202.1 GCA_903934875.1 uncultured Methylococcaceae bacterium | reverse complement strand
TGGACGCAAAAGGCGGCGACGAGTCGCCGCACTCCACAACATCCGGGCTACAGCCTACACGGTTGCGTAACATCAGTTAGGATTTGTTCACAACCCAACAATCCTGCTTTTAACTCCCTCGAATTCGAGGAGGACGCATGAACATCGAATCACTGATGCGGCGAATCTGCCTAGGCGAAGATTCGACTTTGGAACTGAAACAGGTCGTGCTACGCGATGATGGAAAAAGCATTGAACCGCACCCCGATGGCTTGTCGGATGAACTGGCGGCCATAGGCAATGCCAGTGGTGGCCTGTTGATTCTAGGTGTCGATGACAAGAGCCGTGAAATTACGGGCATTCCGTTGGCCCATTTGGACCGGGTGGAGGCGTGGTTGACCGCAATCTGTACCGACCGCATCAAGCCGCCATTGGATGTGCTAACCCGCCATGTCGAACTGCCCGACACTAGCGGCGCTTTGCGTCCAGTGATTGTGGTGGAGGTGCCGCGTAGCTTATGGGTCCACGAAAGCGCGGGGGGCTATTTTCGCCGCATCGGCCATGCCAAACGAAAACTTCCGCCTGACGCTTTGGCTCGGCTGTTTCAGCAACGTAGCCAAGCACGAATTATCCGCTTTGAGGAGCAGGAAGTTCCAGGGGCCGGTTATGCAGAATTCGATCCCTTGTTGGTTTATCGATTTACCCGTGACAATCAGGATGATGCGCCGCTGCAATTGCAACGCTTGCATTTGCTGCGGCAAACGGACGAAGGCATCCGCGCCAGTGTCGCCGGGGTTCTGCTTTGCACCTTGATGCCGCACCGCTGGTTGCGTAATGCTGAAATCATAGCCGTCGCCCATGATGGTTTGGTAAACCATCCGAACGACCAGATTGATGCCCAAGAAATTCGCGGGCCGTTGGACCGGCAGATTTGGGATGCCATTCACTTCGTGCAACGTAATATGCGTACACCTGCACGCAAGGTGTTGGGCCGTGTGGATTTCCCCCAGTATGATTTGGCGGCAGTCTTTGAGGCTATTGTCAATGCCGTTGCCCATCGGGACTATTCCAGGGATGCGCAACGCATACGCCTGTTTATGTTTAGTGACCGGCTTGAAATCAATACACCGGGCGCTTTGCCTAATTCCATGACCATTGAGTCAATGACCACAATTTCGGCACCGCGCAATGAGGTCATTGCCAGCCTGTTTGCCCAATACTACCCGGTCGAAGAGCCGTTATTCGGTAAAAACCAGTTGATGGACAAGCGCGGAGCGGGCGTCCGTATGATTTTGCAACGCAGCGAGGCGCTGTCTGGACAGCGCCCAGTGTATGAAAACCTGAGCGATATGGAATTGAAGTTGACGATTTTCGCCGCGCCACCGCCGGCTAGGGGTTAAACCCCGTAGGGTGCGCAATATGCACCCTACGATGGCTGCGCCGAATTAACCGGCATCGCAAACGGTGCGCAATGCGCACCCTACGATGGCTGCGCCGAATCAACCGGCATCGCAAACGGTGCGCAATGCGCACCCTACGATGGCTGCGCC
>CAIZPP010000201.1 GCA_903934875.1 uncultured Methylococcaceae bacterium | reverse complement strand
TTGGGGATCAGCGTTAGGACCCTGCAACGCTGGACGGAAGGCGGCGGCGTGAAAGAAGATGGGCGGCTGGCGGCGGGGCAGATGCGGACGCCCGCGAACAAGTTGAGCCCAGAGGAACGCCAACGCATCGTGGCGACCGCTGTTGAATCAAGCCATCCCAAACCCCGCCTATCCAGTGGACACGCCCGGCCTGACCCCCGGCCCGGTCGAGGCCCGACGGATGCAGATGCCCCAACTGGCGGCCGCGCCGTTTTTCCTGGTCGGCAGCGACCCGCTGTCCCGCGACTGGCTAGCCCGCCATGCTGTGCGACTCGCTGCGCTGGGCGCGGTCGGCTTTTTGGTCAAAGCCGAGTCGGACGCAGAACTCCAATCCATCCGCCAACTCGCCCCCGGCATTCCGGTCACGCCGCTGGATGCCACGCAATTGGCGAAAACCTTGGGATTGACCCATTACCCCGTGCTGGTCACGGCTGGATTGATTGAACAATGAGCGACCATCCGATTGAAGCCCTGCTGCGCCCCCCGGTCGAGTTCTGGTCGGTGTTGACGGCGAGTTGCGCCTCGGTGCTGTGCTTCGCAGCACCGCACACTTTGTTGATGCCGGTCGATATCGGCCACGGCGCGTCTGCCGTGTTGGGCCTGTTCGCGTTCTGGCGCTTCCGCCAGGGGATGAAGGCCGTCAGTTACCAGCGAAATTTGCGCCGCCTGCCGGTCTACACCCTGCCTGCCAACCGCATCCCGGTCAGCGACCGCCAGTTGTTCCTGGGGCAGGGCTTCCGCTGGGGTCAGGAGCATACGCAACGGCTGCGCGACACCGAGCGGCCTTGGGCCAAATGCTATGTCGAACCCAATGCCATATACCGCTTTGCCCGCCGTGCCGAGATCGCCTGGGAGAAACACCCCGTGCTTGCGCCCTGGGTCGGTTATTTGAGCGCCGATGTCTGGTGGAACCCGGTCCGCCCGCTGCCGGATGTGGGCAGCAAGCCCGCCATCCACGGTGTCGAACCGAAGGAAGGCCCGGTTCATATGCCGCTGGGGGATCGCGTCGGCCATACCCTGGTGCTCGGCACCACCCGCGTCGGCAAGACCCGGCTGGCGGAAATCCTCATCACCCAAGACATCGCCCGAGGCGATGTGGTCATCGTGTTCGACCCCAAGGGCGATGCCGACCTGATGAAGCGGGTGGTGGCCGAGGCCCGGCGGGCGGGCCGCGAAAACGCCCTGTACATTTTTCATCTGGGTTTCCCTGAGTTTTCCGCCCGTTACAACCCGGTGGGCAACTTCTCCCGCATCACCGAAGTGGCGACGCGCATCAGCAACCAACTGCCCAACGAGGGCAACTCGGCGGCGTTCCGCGAGTTTGGCTGGCGTTTCACCAACATCGTCGCCCGCGCCTTGTTTGCGATGGGAAAACGCCCGAGCTACGACCTGATCACCCGCTACATGACCAACATGGACCCCTTGTTTTTGGACTACTGCCGCCAATGGCTGTCAGCGGTGGCCCCGGACTGGGAGCAGGACGTGGCCGCCCGTGTCGCCAGGATGTCGGACCGGGACATCCCCAATTCGATGAAGGGCAGGGCCAAGGAGGTGATCGCCTTAATCCAGTTCATTCGTGAGCGGGGCTTAAGCGACGGCGTGGTGGATGGCTTGATTTCGGCGATCAACTACGACCGCACGTATTTCGACAAGATCACCGCCAGCCTGCTGCCGCTGATGGAAAAGTTGATATCCGGTCGCATTGGCGAGTTGATCTCGCCAAACTACGAGGACATGACCGGATACCCGCCCGATCTTCGAATGGCTGGATGTCATCAAGCGCAAGGGGATTGTTTATGTCGGCTTGGATGCCTTGAGCGATTTCACCGTTTCCGCCGCCGTCGGCAATTCCATGTTTGCCGATCTGGTCGCCATCGCCGGACACATCTACAAGCATGGCATTGACGCGGGTGTCCCCGAATCGGTGCGGGACAGGGCGAAGCCGAAGATTTCCATCCACGCCGACGAAGTCAACGAACTCATGGGCAACGAGTTCATCCCGCTGCTCAATAAGGCCGGAGGTGCCGGAGTTCAAGTCACCGCCTACACGCAAACCTGGTCGGACATCGTCGCCCGGCTGGGCGACAGTGCCAAGGCCGGGCAGGTGATGGGTAACTTCAATTCGCTGATCATGCTGCGGGTGCGCGAACTGGAGACCGCCGAACTGCTGACCAAGCAGTTGCCGGAGGTGCAAGTCCATTCGATGACGCTGGTGTCCGGGGTGACCGACACCTCCGACACCACCCTTGATGTCGACTTCACCTCGACCAACCAAGACCGCATAAACGTCGTCGACGCGCCGATGCTGGTCCCCGCCGATCTGGTTTCATTGCCCAAGGGCCAGGCGTTTTGCCTGTTGCAGGGTGGGCAACTGTGGAAAGTGCGTTTTCCCTTGCCCGACACCTCCGCCGACCCGGCGATGCCGCAGGACGTGCGGCAGGTGGCAGAAGGCATGCTGCACAAGTACAGCACCGCCGACCAGTGGTGGGTGGGGGCCGACCCGCTGGCGGGGAACGCCCGTGGCTGAAGCCTCCCGTCCGGTCCCGCCGCCCAAGCGCGGTCCGTTAGGCAAGCTGGTCGCGGCGATCTTGGCGTTTTTGTTCTGGCTGCTGTTAGGCATGCTCGGCAACATCCTGTTCGAATGGGTGTGTATGAAGATGCTCTGGCCCGGCGAAGGCCCGTCGCACAGCGTGGCGATGGTCGAGGACGAACTGCGCGGGCTGGAGAGCAATTTCGGCGAGGGCATCTTCATCCGCCGCCCCGCGCTGTTTGCGCGGGAGATGGCTGTTGCGGTCAATGCCAAGGTGTACCAAGACTGGCGGCTGGACGGCAAAGTCGTCGAACTGGACCGGCGGGCCAGCCTGGCCGGGGGGATGGGCAGTTTTTCCCAGGATGCCCACGAACTCTCCCGTGGCTTCCAGGATTATCTTCAAGCCGCCGTCGCCGCCACCGAGGTGTATGCCATCCGGCTGGCGGTGATGGTGTCAGCCTTGCCGGTGTTCCTGCTGGCCGGGCTAGTCGCCGTGGTCGACGGGCTGGGGCAGCGCGACTTGCGGCGCTTCGGCGGCGGGCGGGAGAAGGGCCAGGTTTACCATTTGGCCAGGGGCATGGTGTTCCCCGCCTTCACCTTGCCATGGATACTCTACCTGTCTTGGCCGACACCGGTGCAGCCCGGCCATTTCATTCTGCCGTTTGCCGTGGTGTTCGGCTTCGCGCTGTGGATTGCCGCCTCCAGCTTCAAGAAATACCTGTGACGGTGGGGAAACACCGCTGCACCGCCAAATCCCCTGGTCAATTTTCAATCGGTACGCCTGGCCAGTGTTTGGTCGGTGCCAACACACCGCCGGGGGCATCTACGTAAGCAAGCCGAAGGGTAAGGCTGCAAGGCTGAAATGAAAACCCTTGCAATGCCTTGCCAAGGTTTCCAGTGGAGGGCGATTCCCTGATTTGCGATCCTGTTGCGGAACCCACCACCGGAATAACCTTGAAAGAGCCTGCCCCATGTCGCCGAGAATCGTGTTGCCCTTTTTTGCACTGGCCCTGTTTGCCGCCGCAGCGGCGGCGGACGGCGACGGCGAGCGGGCGGCCTTGGCCAGGCTGGTCGGCGAGATCGACCAGTTGGCCCCATTGATCGGCGAGGCCGAGGCGCAGGCCAATCCTAACGACCGGGTGCGGTTCGGCTACGGCTGGCTGCGCGAGGACATCGCCAAAGTCAAGGCGGGCATCAACGCCCATTTGCTCCGCCCCCGCACCGAGCCGCAAGCCGTGGAACCGTTGCGCGGTGCGTACCGATGAGCCTGGATGCCGCCGTTTCGGCGGGCTTCCAGGCCGGTGCCGGGGTGGACCCGGCGGCGTTGAGGCTGGCCCTGGCCGCGTTCGTCGCCGTGGCGGCGGTCACCTGGGTGGCGTGGACTTCGCTGGGGCTGTACCAGAGTTGGCGGCGCGGCAGCGCCGACGGCTTCGAGTTGCAGGCGGGCATCGTCCGGGCGGCGGTGCTGGCGATGCTGCTGCTGGTGTTCGTGCGGTGACGGCTGCCGTCCCATCCGGCCGCAGCCCATGCGCTGGTTGCGCACGGGCAGGCTGGCGGTGTGTTTTATTGTTTTGCCCTATCCAACAGATAGGCTTTCCACTTTCCAAACCATTCATCCACCCAAACCAACCCATAGGACATTCCATGCCATCACCATTGAAAGCACCACTGAAGCCAAGCTTCAATCCAAGCTTGAAACCACTCGTGAAACTGTCATTCGACCCCCGCCTGCTGCTGCTTGTGCTGCTGTTCGCCCCCGACCTGTGGGCGGCCCTGCCGACGCCGACCATGCCGAGCACCTCGCCCGGCACGGATGACTGGCTGTCCATCATCAAGGGCTACATCAAGGACGGCTCCGCCATCGTCGGCCTGTTCCTCAGCGTGTCCGGCTTCCTCTGGCTGGGCTGGAACGCCCTGTCCGACCTCAACGAGGTGCGCACCGGCAAGAAGGAATGGGGCGCGGCGGGCCTCGGCAACGTGGCGGGCGCGGCGATCTTCCTGTGGGTCTCCTACATGCTCACCAAGGCCGCCGGGGTGATCTGATGGACGGGCTGCTCGGCGAACGGCTCAACGGCGAGCCGGTGGTTTTTAGAGGCTACACCGACACCGAACTGCTGCTGGCGATTGCGGTCTCGGCAGGCTTCTGGTTTCCGGTGGCGGGTGGTACGACGCTGTATCAGAAATGGAAGCGGGGCCGTCCCGAATATTACTTGCAGCAACAGGTATGCCTTTGGCTAACCGATACGGGTTTTGTTAAACCGCATAATTCGCCATCATGGCATCATAGGCTTGGTTTATGAATATGTGCAGGGTTTGCCACTCAAAGTCATTTTAGCAAAGGGACAATGCTTTAAATATATGGACTTTCTAGTAGCAAAAGTACCTTGGCGTACTTTAAAACATGTTATGTTCGATATTGATAAGCTTGTTTAAAGCCTTTGAAATGTCTTGTTTCCAATGTCTATAATGGGATGAAAATTCATCAACTGGTTTGTCGTTATCGATAATAAAGCTAGATAATTCATCAATGTGTTCTTTGTATTTTATGCGAATTTTCGATAGTTCCTTAAAATCAAGAACTCTATCAATTAGATCGGTTGGTTTATTCGATCTATCAAGAAAATCACTACCATATTCTAGTAGCTTGGAAAAAAGTTGCGTTTCATTGCAGCCTTTAAATATTTGTTCTTTTGCACTTTCATCGATCTGAATATCTCTGAGCTCTAGAACGCAACGTATCGCTTGTGCGCTTATCAGTGTGGTAATTAGTTGTCTTTCAAGACCATTTGTAACCATTTACCCCCCCACCATGCACCTCTGCCTAGCAGAGGCTAGACAAG
>CAIZPP010000200.1 GCA_903934875.1 uncultured Methylococcaceae bacterium | reverse complement strand
CGATTTCGGCATGGACCGCCTGACAAATTCGTCTGGAACGAATTTGGACGCGCTAGCGCGGGGCGTAGCCCGAACCGCATGGACGCGGTGAGCCATCCAGATAGCAGGGATGCCCAAAGCCCCGCCATCCATGGAGCCTAGGTTCCGGCGATCCATGCCGGAACGACGGCGTTCTGGGTTTTGCTGAAACATCTTCCTAATCTGGATGGCTCACCGCGTCCATGCGGTTCGGGCTACGCCCCGCGCTAGCGCGTCCAAATTCGTTCCAGACGAATTTGTCAGGCGGTCCATGCCGAAATCGGAATAGCTGAAGAATCTTCCTAATCAGGTACATTTATGGAAATGGTATGAGAAGCATGGACATATCTTTATGTACAGAATTTTAGTTTTAAAAGTAACACTAAATGATGTATAAAGTAATTATTTGATGTCTAAAATTCTGTAGGTGGCAACAATTTTTTCCGCGATTTTATCAATCTCAGTAAAGTAGTCTTGTAACAGCAGGTTGGTGCGTTCCAAACGCTTTTCAATGGAATCATCCAGCCCCTTCAGCAGGTTTGCCACAGACAGGTCCAAGGCTTCCACCATGTTATGCAAACTGGTGCTTTCGGCGGCGATACTCGTTTCAAGTAGTTGCACTGATGACTGGATGGATTGGGTGTTGTCACTGAGTTGCCGCAAGGGGGCCGTGAGTTGGCTGAGGGATTGGACGGATGCGTTCATGTCTTTGGCACCTAGGCTAAGTGATTGTTCAGTGGATGCGAACGACTTTACAGCCTCTTCGAACGCTTGGTTGATTTTGCCAAGATCGACAGCCATGCCCGGTATTGCGGCAATGAGTAAGCGCAGTTTTTCTATGGAACCCTCTTGCTGTCTTAGTAGGGCGGCTTGTGTGCCAAAAGCCACTGTCCACTGCTGAGCATGGGACTGCACTTCGCCATTGATGGCTTCAATCTGTACTTGTATTGCGTCCACTCTGTCTTGCAGCAAAGCCAATAAGGATTCCAATTGCGTAGTGGCGCTGTGTAAGGTGAGGTATTGCTTTTTTAGTGAGTTTTCCCATGCGGTTAATTGCCGGCCTAGAGCTTCGGATTGTTGTCTTAGCGCATTCGTAGGCCCACGGAGCAACTCTGCAATTTTTTCCTCAAAATGATGGTTAATTAAAGCAAAACTATTGCTGATATTGTTAATTAGAGTACCTTCCAGTCCATTGTGCAGCCCTAACAAAGTCTCTCTCATGTATTCTTCATGCGCTTTATAATATTTAGTATCCAAACTTGCGCAAAGGTTTTGTAGTTTTGTTTCCAAGCCATTAAAAACCCATTTTTCGTATTTTGAAAACGACAATGACCAAAACATGCCTGTCACCGATGTAAAAAATGCGAATTTTACTGAGGAAAATAGCTTTTTCATGCCATCCAGTGGGTTGGCGTTGTCCAAGATGGTTTCAATAGACCAAAGCGTCATGGAAAACCCGATGAATGTGCCGAGCACTCCCAAACCTACTAGCAAGCCGGGTATGGAGAGGTACATGCGCATGTTCAAGCCCGCCCCCTTTAGCACCCTGCCCAAATTGATCACGTCTGCCGCTTTGGTAAAGCTGGCATCCCGGCCTAGGCCATTAAGCTTCGCCACCGTTTTCATGTACTCTCTATACGATGGCATAGCCCGATTGCCTATCTGCTTTAAGATTTCGCCTCGATACCAGTGCAACCTGGCAAAATACCGTATCGCATACAGTGAAATAAGCAAAACGTAGAGACTGACAAAAATATCTTCATGGTTCATCGTAAGCTTGCCCTGTGTTGAAGGGCGGACTGTAGGTCACTGATTCTATTTTCTAGCAGTTTTTGCGTCTGCGGGGGCAAAAAAGTTTCGTGTGCGCGAACTTGTCCGGCGGGCACGAGCAGGCGATGAATGCTTTCCCCCCACTCGGCTGCGGACGGGCGTAGCTTGGGGTGGCGAAAACCAATATCAAAGGCCCGCTTGAACAAAGTTTTGAGCCTTGCGTCCAGCTTGTCGAAGGCCTGATGGGGTGAGGGCAGGGCGTGGATGTGCTGCCGCCTGGACCCATGCACAAACAAGCCGTGTTTGATCGCCTCCCTAGGGGTGGCGACATTGGCGTAAGCGTTCTTGAAACTCGCCATGTAGGGGTGTAGCCCAAACAAAAGCTGGTAAAAGATAACCGCCAGGGAAAACTGGTCCCAGTGTACGGAAACACAGTCTTTTTCCAGTTTGAGTGCGGATGCCTCCGGTGGCATATACTCAGGCGTCAGGACTTTCGCCGCAAACAACGCATTTTTCTGGTCCGCTATCTGGATGGAATCCAAATCCACGATGGCTATTTTGGCATCTTCAGTCAGCAAAATATTTTGCGGCTTCATGTCCACAAAAACATATTGATTGCAAGCATGGATGCTATGCACGGCGCTGGCAATGTTAACGATCAGCTTCAAGCGTGATGCCTGGCCTTGGGCGGTTTTCCGGTCAAATTTTGTCGATAGCCAAGGCTTGGTCGGCGGCGTGTTTGGCAGGCAAAGCCCGTACAACAAAGTATTGTTATGCCACGCAGCAGGCATTAAAAACCCGAGGAATCTCTGCCCATTCGGGTTGTCTGTGTCAAACACCAGCTCGCTCGGCCAGCAAACCATATAGACCCGGCTGCTCAAGCCCGACGGAGGGTTGCCAACCATGTATTCGATTTTTTGTTGCCGTTCTTCTGTCCGGTATTTGTCGTAATATAGCTTGACGCAGGAAGATTGCAAAGGACCGGGCGATAGTATTTTATGCACCGTCCCTTCACCCCCTTTCGCAAAGGGGGCCGCTGCAATCTCAATTTGCTGCTGGTTCGAGGTGAATACCTGCTTACGGCCACTCATGCCATTCACGGTTTGAGCATGCCAAGAATCATGGTTTTGTCGTCGCCTTCACGCGCAAGCCCCACTGTGCCCTTTTCGATGAAGTCCCGCCATTCCTGGGCGATCTGTCCCTGTGAATTTCCTTGTTTGTCCAAGGCCAGAAGCTGTTCGGTCAAGGGCTTAAAAAACCTAGCATAAGGCTCGTTCAATTGTATGTACACCCCTGCCTCCTCATCGTAGCGGTTCAAGCGGAACGCATGGTTCTCGCATCCGTCTGACATCAGCGTAAAAGCGGTAATCCTCTCCTTAATGACCTCGCAACCCATGTATGCGGGTTTGTTGCGCCAAGCGGTGGAGGTGATAAACAGGGTTTCGTTGGCTTCCTCTCCTCTGAAAGGCCGCATAATTGCATGCCACTCGCCTAGGCTGCTGCAGACTGCGGCGCGGCCATCGCCAATATGGCAGATCAACACGCCGCGCGGGTCATAGACCACAACAATCACTGTGCAGGCCAGCGCTTTGACATTCCTGCCGGTCTTGACTGCGAATTTTTGCAGAAACGCATACACTTGCAACAGGATGCCATGACTGGCATTGCGCCATTTTTGCTTAGAGGGGGGGAAGCGCCTCATTTGTTCCGAGACTAGCTTGGTAAACAAAATAGCCGCTTGCTTGGCGACGATCCTGGCACCTAGATGGGATTCAGCGGCCGAGCCAGCGCCATCGCATACCACGGCCACGCCTCTGGCCGCACTAATCGCGGCAATCCGGTGGGCATCTTGGCAAGGCATGTCCCTCTTGATATGCTGCCGCCCAATGGCGGAATGGGCGACAATCAGCCAAGATTTCATGCGCTAGACTTCAAAACCTTCCATCCATGAGCTTGGCGCTGGCAGGCTGACTTTGTCGCCTTCCGCCGAACTGGAAATCACCGACATGCTGGCGCTCATCCACTGGAAAAACTCGGAAAATTTAAGCCCCTGCAAGCGCAGCGGGTCCACTGCTTGTCCATTCATGGAACCGGATATTTTCTTCAGTACGCCCATGTCGGCTTTTTGCACACCCACCGGCAGGAATATGAACTTCTTGCCGTCCATGCCTTCATGGATTTCCTGCGCCAAACCTTCCACGTCTTGACCGGGGTCGGGGGCGCCATCGGTAATCAGCACGATCCAGGGCCGCAAATATTGCTGCCCGGTTTGCTTGTACCACTGTTTCTGTTCATCAACCAAGCGGATGGCCTCGCGCACACCGTCCACCAATTTCGTGGTGCCGCTGGCAACCAGTTCAGGGGGAAGGAAACCTTCGACCAAGGCAGGCTCTTGCGCGGTTTTAATGTGGTCGTTGAAGGTGACGATGGCCACTTCCAAGCGCTGTGAGGTGGTTTCATCGTTCAGTATTTCCTCATGAAACGCTTTGAGCCCTTGGTTAAGCTCTTTGATAGGCTCTCCACTCATTGAACCTGAGATATCCAATACGAAGCAACAGATGGTTTTGGTTTCAAAGTTTTGTGGGGATTCGGCGGTCAGTGGCATGGGAGGCTCCTAAGGGTAAATAACAACGTTTTTTAATATGGCAAAAAGCCGTGTTGAATATTTGATTACGGATATAGATATTTTACTTTTTTCTTGCCGCCAGTTCCTTAGTTCTTTTCAGGACGTATTGCTTAAATAGAGGATGTGCGTGAACAGAACTTAATCCTGATCTTCCATCAAAAGCCGAAAGAATTTTTTCAACAGCAACAGATTCAACATCATTTTTATTTTTATCAAATGCAGATGCAAGAATGGAATTTATACTAAGCTTTTTGTCCACCAATTTGGTATCGTAAAGAATTTCATCCAACAGTTCACGCCAAGTTCTACTGTCAGTTTCTACAATGTCATGATGGATATTTGTGAAATACCAGATACGATATTTTTTATATCCAATGAGAACAATTTCTGAGTTGCTTGACGTAGAAAATGGATCATTTCTTATAATATCATTTCCTTTTATATCATACGCATTAGATGGTGCTGAAGATGTTTTATAGATTTTATCGTAAAATCCTGCATCATTTAATTCTGCGCACACAATACCATCATCATGAATCGTGTTAAAAAATTTAATTAACACAGCATCTGTTGATGCTCCTGAAGTCTTCTGAATGCTTTCAATAGATAAACAAAAGTTATCTGTAGTCGCATACACTTTTTCCACCCAAAGAGAAGGCATTAACAATTCCGCAGCAAATCGATTTGCCTCTGCTTCCAATGCTCTATACTCCCAATATAAACGTGGATTTGATTCAGTATTAGTATGGGAAATTATAGTTCCAGTATGCCAAGGAATAATTATATGGCCCAATTCATGAGCGAGAGTAAATTGTTGTCTTGGTTTTGAGTTATAACTGTTAATTAAAATCTGTGGTCGAGATGCTGAATCTATATTTATGGCAATTCCATCGGCATTTATTGGAAAGTAACGATATTCAACGTCAGCATATAATGACGCAAGTTTTTTTAGATCATAAGGTGGCTCAAGTTTATGTCTATCAAGTAAACGTCGAGCGTGCTTTTCCTCAGGCATCATGCAAGCTTTCCAATGTTTTGAAGCCATTGTTTCATTTTTTTTGCTTCCTCTAGGGTTTCAGCCCTAGCTGCAAGAGCGTATCGTTCTTGATTTAGTTCGTCCTCTAATTTTATGCCTTTTTTTCTGCAGCGAATAATAGAAGAAAGAATACTAGGTTTTGTAGCCCATAGCGAATACTCATCCCAAGACATGCCAAGGAACTCATGTAATTCCAATTCCTGGCCTTCCTGACCCATGTGCCAAGCTTCTTCATATCTTTCTATTTCATCTGTAAAAGCATCCCCTGACAGGCATTTATCAATAAAGTTCATTGTATTCTCCTAATTTTGTTTGCTAATGCGACGGCCTTTTACAGCAGGTTTTATGATTAACCCAGTTAATGGACAAGCAACGCCTCTGTGAAGACCATGCCTATTAAAAACCTCTAACTCTCCATGCAAGGAATCCCATGAATAATAAACATCCTCATGGGCATCTTTATATATTTTTCGCCCACCTTCAATTTTAACAACAGTACAGTTATCCAGAATTGATGGTTTTGGAATATGCTTGCCGCCCATATGAATCCTATTTGAGCCTTATTGGGCTATATTAGAATATATTAGACTTATCTAAACCCACCTAGCGTTCGTGCTGCTGCTGAACCGAAGGGTGGTTTCTGATAGAGCCTATTGTCAAAATTCCATGATAAAAGTCGGGTGGTGGGAACACCACCCGGCTCATTTCCCTTAATGGCTTACCGCAACCTTGCCGCCTTTGGTCTGCCCGATTTCTTGCAACAATTCGACAAACCACGGCGTGTCGATGTCGAACGGCTTGCCGCCCTTGATGCGCGGGAACTCGATGGCGCGCAGGACGTTGCCATTGTCTTCGTCGTGGCCGATCACGCCGGGTTCGCGACGCAGGGCGCATTCGACGGCCAGGTCCACACAGGATTTGATTAAGCGGATGTCCTCGACATTGGAGGCGGAGGCGCGGGCAAAATAGCCGGATTTCTGCACCAAGGTCTTTTCGGCGCCCAGCATCTGCGCGAACTGCTCGCCAAACCATTTGCCGGGGTTGACGGCATCCAGCTTGATGTGGCCGAAGGCATCGCGTGGCACTTCCTGGCCCTTGGCTTGCAATTCGGCCACGATGGCCTCCACGCCGGCCCCTTCGGAAATGAAGATATTCACGTTGTCCACCGTGTCCAGCACCTTGCTCAGGCGGGCGGCTTCGGCTTCTAGGTCGATTTCCATTTCCGGGACAAACACAGCATGGATTTCATAGCTAGCGCGGGACAGGCCCAAGCCGGGCAGCCATTCCTCACGGTCGAGCAGCTTGCGGTATTCCAGGGCGGTGGCGGCGGTCAGCCAGCCGCAGTTGCGGCCCATGACTTCGTGTACGATCAACATGCGTGGGTTGGAGTTGTTTTCCGCGACGGCATTGCGAAAATACCGGGCACCCTGTTCTGCGGCAGTCCAAGCGCCCAGCGATTGCTTGATGGGGAACACGTCGTTGTCCACAGTCTTCGGCAGTCCGATGACGGTCAGCCCGTAGTTGTTTCTGGACAAGAACGCAGCGAGGTCGGCGGCCGCGGTGTTGGTATCGTCCCCGCCTATGGTGTGCAAAATGTCCACGCCGTCTTTGATCAACTGGTCGGCGGCGACTTTTTGCGGGTCTTCGCCTTCTTTGACCAGGCCGCGTTTGATGCAGTCTTTGACATTTGTCAGCTTGACGCGGCTGTTGCCTATGGGCGAGCCGCCGAAGCGATGCAACAGACCGGCCTTGGCGCGGATTTCCGGGGTGACCGGGTACGAATCGCCAAGCAACAGGCCCTTGTAACCGCTGCGATAGCAGATGATTTCTATGCTGGGGTCAATCTCGGTGTAGCGTTCAATCAGGCCACCGACGGCGGAACTGAGGCAGGGGGCGAGGCCACCAGCGGTGAGGAGTGCGACTTTTTTAGGTTTGCTCATGGTATAAGTCTTTTTTTGGTTTGATGAAAGAATAGGGAGCTTAAACGTCTATTTTGCCATGTCAACACTTGAACTTTCACGGTATTTTTGTTGAATTCAATTTTGTTGAATCCATTGGAATAATTCTTCTGCTTAACCCGGGGTGCGATTAAAAGTGATGCGGGAGTGCAAGGCCTGCCTTGCGAGGGCATCTAAAGGCAAGGCAGGCCTTGCACTCCCGGTGTAAATTCAACGACCACATGGATTCGTCTGCATCACTTTTAATCGCATCCCTTAACCCGTTCACAGTGGACTTGTCCGGTATTTTTTGCCAAGATGTCATCCCATCGCTTGATACGAGGCTGCTCCCTATAACATCATGTCCGAATTTCACTTCCTAAGACCGTTTTGGCTACTAGCCCTCATCCCACTCGCCGGCTTAAGCTGGCATATAGTCCAGTTGGGGCGCACAGGCGGGGATTGGCGGCGTGTCTGTGACCCGGCGCTGTTGCCATTCATCCTCGTCCATGACCGTGGCGGCAAGCCCGCTCGACGGGCTTCCTGGCTGTTCACACTGGCCGCTGTGCTGGCCATTATCGCGCTGGCCGGGCCGGTATGGGAGCGCTTGCCTGTGCCCGCCTTCCGCAGTGAAGCTGCTTTGGTCATCGCCTTAGACCTTTCGCGCATCATGGACGCGGCCGACCTTAAACCCAGCCGTTTGGAGCGGGCGCGCTTTAAAATCGCCGATTTATTAAAGCAGCGCAAAGATGGCCTGACCGCGCTATTAGTTTACTCGGGCGATGCGTTTACCGTGACACCGCTGACTGATGATAGCGGCACGATCAATTCCCAATTGTCCGCGCTCACCAGCGACCTGATGCCCGCCCAAGGCAGCCGAGCCGATTTAGCGTTGGGGTTGGCCGGGCGGCTGCTTAAGCAAGCGGGTTTGACGCACGGCGATGTGCTGCTGATTAGCGAAGGCGGCTCTCTAAGCAAGGCTTTCGATGTCGCAAAGGAGTTGCAGGCACAGGGCTACCGAGTTTCCGTGCTGGGTGCGGGAAATGAGGAAGGAGCGCCGGTGCCGCTGGCGGAAGGCGGGTTTCTGCAAGACAGCAAAGGCAATATTGTCATTTCCAAGCTGGCGGCGCCCGCATTGCGCGCATTGGCCAAGGACGGTGGCGGAATATACAGGAAATTGACCACGGACAATGCGGACTTAGCGGCGCTGCTACCTTTGTTCGGACACCAAGCGCAATCAAGCCAGCCGGGCGCGGTGGAAAATGGCATCAGCGTCGAACAATGGGAGGAACGCGGCGTCTGGCTGTTGCTGCCATTATTGCCCATTGCCGCACTGGCGTTTCGCAGTGGTTACTTGGCACTGCTGCTTCTGTTGGTTCTGCCGTTGCCGCGTCCGGCCCAAGCCTTGGCATGGCAAGACCTCTGGCAAACTCGCGACCAGCAAGCCAGCCAGGCGTTCCAAACGGGTGACTATGCCAGGGCCGCTGACTCTTTTGATGACCCGGCTTGGAAAGCCACCGCTCAATACAAGGCCGGACAATACGAGGAGGCCGCCAAAACTTTGCAGGGGCAAGAATCCGCCGATGCAAAATATAATCTTGGCAATGCCCTTGCCAAACAAGGCCAATTCCCGCAAGCCATAGCCGCTTATGAGCAGGCGTTGAAGCTTAACCCCAAGCACGAAGATGCCCGCTACAACAAAGAGCTGGTTGAAAAAGCCATGAAGGACCAACAACAGCAAGAACAAGACAAGAAGCAATCAGGCAAGAACCAAGGCCAACAGCAGGATCAACAGAAAAAGCAAGAAAAAGGCGAGCAACAACAAAATCAACAGCAGGACGAAGCGCAAAACCAGTCCGATCAATCCAAGGGCGAAGGCAAGCAGAAACCGGAGCAGCAAGGCCAGCAGGATAAACCAGAAAACCGGGGTGACCAAGGCCAGGATAAAGAGGAGCAGGGCCAGCAAGCCGAACAGCCCAAGGATGAACCGGGCCAAGACGCAAAACAAGCCAGTCGCCAGTCAAACCAGAAAGAGCCCTCAGAAGCGGAGAAGAAAGGGATGGAAAGTGCCGATCTGCATCAAAATGAGGATAGTCAGGCCATTGAGCAATGGTTAAGGCGCATCCCGGATGACCCGGGCGGTCTGCTCAGGCGCAAATTTGCATACCAATACCAACAACGGCAAGGCCAACGGAGGCAGCAGTGATTTTCCAAAATGGCCGGTTCTTATTCTTCCTATTTTTATGGCTGTTGTTTATGGTTACTCCAGTCCAAGCTGCCGTCATTAAGTCAGTACCGGATCGTGATCCCGTACGCATGAACGAAACCTTCAATTTGGTATTCAGTAGCGAGGAGAGTGTGGACGATGACCCCGATTTTGGCCCCTTGGCGAAAGATTTTGAACTTCTCGGCCAGAATCAGGGTAGCCAGCTTTCCATTGTCAACGGAAAAATGAGTAAGAAGCAGGAATGGACGCTGACCTTAAGCCCGAAACGGCCAGGGGCTATTCCGATACCGTCCATTGCCTTTGGCAGCGACCACAGCCAAGCTAGCATGGTGACTGTAATCGATGCGGGTAACGCCACTGCCCCAATACCGGGCGGCACGACCGATGACCCTGAGATTAAACTGGAAGTGGAGGCGGTGCCGAAAAACCCGTATGTCCAAGCGCAGGTGATTTATACAGTCAGGTTACTGCTGAGGGTCAATGTGGCAGGTGCGGATTTGAGCGAACCGGTGGCCCAGGATGCTTTGATCGAACGGCTAAACGACGACCATCGCTATAGCACCACCCGGAATGGCCGCGACTACACAGTCATCGAACGCAAATTCGCCCTGTTTCCGCAAAAAAGCGGCCTGTTGCGCCTGGACCCGATGCGTCTGACCGCGCAAATGGAGGTTGGCAGACGGTCATTTTTTGCCCCCCAAACACGCGCTGTGCAGGTAAAGTCCGATGCCATCGACTTGCAAGTGCGCCCCATTCCTGCCGCTTTCACCGGGAAGCATTGGCTGCCTGCAGCCGACTTGAAACTGGAGGAAACCTGGCCGCAAAATCCGCCGCAGGCCAAAGCGGGCGAACCGCTTACCCGGACCCTAAGTTTGAGTGCCACGGGTGCAACTAAGGGCTTGCTACCGGAGCTGGGTGCCGATATCAGCTTAGACCCGACGATCAAGCAATATCCCGACCAGCCCGCGCTCAACGAGGAAAAGCTGCCGTCCACCGGCATTTCCAGCACCCGGCAGGAAAAAACTGCGCTGATTCCCTCCAAACCGGGCAAATTCAAGCTGCCCGCCCTGGAAATTCCCTGGTGGAATACGAAGACCGATAAGCTGGAAATTGCCCGGATTCCCGAGGCTAGCTTGAACGTGGAAGCCTCGGGCGAAGCATCGAGCCAAGCCGCTACAGTTACCCCTGTGCCGCAAGCTTCGGCGGAATCAGTTCCGGTTCAAACCACTGAAAGACCCAATGCATCACTGAAGGTGTCGGCCAATGTGTGGTTCTGGCTGGCATTATGCCTAGGGCTAGGTTGGCTTTCCACAGGCTTGGCTTGGTGGTGGAGTCTCCGCAAAGCTAAGGCTCCAGCTCTGTCACAGGCAAAAGCGCAGCAATCCCTTAAGCTCGACCAGGCCCGCAAAGCATTGCGGCTCGCCTGCTCCAATAACGACCCTGCCGCTGCACGGTCTGCATTGCTGCTATGGGCTAGTGCATACTGGTCCGATCAGCGTTTTACCACCTTGGACGGACTCGCCAGCCTTGGCGGAGGGGAATTGGCGGAAGAAGCCAGACATCTCAACCGTGTGCTTTACGGCAATGCCTTGGAGGTGTGGAGTGGTGCTGCGCTATGGCTAGCCGTGGAAGCCTTGGATGGGAGGGGGGACGGGAGACATAAAGAAGGTCTTGGTTTAGAACCCATGTACCGCTAAAGTGATTTTTGCCGCCAAAGCTCAAACAACCGGAACGCGCCTTGGGTGCCTATGGCTCCGGCGAGAAAGCCAGCGCTGAAAAACGCGGAGTAGTTTTCCCAATTCCACGAAGCAGCCAATTTGCCGATGAGAAGGCCTATCACTAGAGACAGGCCGATTTTTAGGCGCTTAAATATTTCCGAGTTATTCATGGGAACCAATTCCCTGACCTCTAAGCCGAGTCATGGGTACACTAACGTTATCTAAAAGTGGAGTCGGTCTGTAAGCCGGGTTCTGTCTAGGACAGTCATTCATCTGGGACACTTGTCACCAAGTGCCTCAAGCAACCTACCCGGGAACCGCGCGGGCCACGCGCTTGGGACGAACCCAATGCTCCCCTATTTGGTCTTGCTCCGGGTGGGGTTTACCCTGCCGCTACCGTTGCCGGCAGCGCGGTGCGCTCTTACCGCACCATTTCACCCTTACCCGACATCTTAAAAGATGCCCGGCGGTATATTTTCTGTGGCACTTTCCGTAGGCTCACGCCTCCCAGGCATTATCTGGCACCCAGCCCTTTGGAGCCCGGACTTTCCTCCCTCCGCATAACGCGGACAGCGACTGCCCAACCGACTCCTTGCTTAGTGTAACGGTTGGGGAGGAACTTTGCCACAGCAGTTTGTCTTAACGGAACGCGGGCAGGTCAGTTTCTAGCATCCACTTGTTCTTATCATCGTCAAATCGCCAGACTTGGCGGTCAGTGATGGATTTGTCAATGCCATCCCGTTCAAGATAATAATGGATGTTGACGGTTTGCTCCACAACTTTACTGTTTGGATCCTCTTTCAAGTAAACCGTGTCGTAAGATGAAATGTGCACGCTTTTCAGCCAAGCCTCATCCAAACGTTTCCTGTGCGCAGGGTTTTGGAATTCCAACGCTTTCTCGAAAATGCCCCAGCGGATTGCGGAGCCATACCCATTTAGTGTGTCATCCCTTTTCATCAGAAACAGGTCGGAGGTACAGGCCAGCAAAACCATAGCCAACAGAGACAATCCTAGTAATTTTAATTTCATGTTTTTTGGTCTAGCCGATAATATCAGTGGATAAATACGCCAACGGAGAACCTTCCGCTTTTCATGAAGTCCAAATTTTGCCGCACACCGGCAGCAACGAATTATATAATGCTTCGACAACAAACATATTGGAGATTGGTTAATGAAAATTTTACTCGCCGTAATGGCGGTTTTGGCGGTTATCTTTTTCACCCCACCCGTACTGAAAAGGTTTAACAGTCAGGCCTTGCATGGTTCCACAGATAAGAGAGTTATGCAATCGTCGAAGGATGTCAGGCATAACATGACTACGGAAGCACGCCATGCGTTTGATGAAGCCTTTGGCTTGGTGCAGAAATTTAGGTCACAAGACGGGGAGAACGCTTTTGCCAAAGCCGTCGATGGGAAATCTCCCGATGAAATAATCGACATAGCCCGCAAGGAGGTGGAAGCTAAAATAGCCGCCGGCGACCCAGAATTCAAAAATTACACCTCGTGGGACGATATGCTAAGCAAGAAAGCAGCCGAGGATGCACCTAAGAAACCCGCAGGCCAGCAGCCCGTAGCACCCCTTCGGCAGTCTGAACGGACGGGACGCGAATAGTAGCGAGTTGGGCGCTACGGCGTTGCGATTAAAAGTGATGCGGGAGTGCAAGGCCTGCCTTGCGAATGCATCTAAAGGCAAGGCAGGCCTTGCACTCCCGGTGTAAATTCAAAGACTGCCGGTTCGTCAGCATCCCTTTTTTACCGCACCCCACTTCGCGGTCAGCCACCACACACTTGCCGGAGGTATGCCGGAAACACCCGTAAACGGGCTTATTCCGGCCTACGGTGCAAGAAGCTATTTTCGCCATACCTTTATATTACGCAAAGCCCCGCTCGTGCTGATCCTGTCGAAGCATGAAGGGGCGTTGCGAGTGTCGTTCACCCTTCGACAGGCTCAGGGCGAACGGCATTGGAAGACGTTTTTGCGTAAGTCCTATCACTTGCAGTGCTTTCAGCTTTAAAATATAACTAAATATCGGATATCCAGTTAAGCCTTCCAGTTAACCAAATATCCTGCGCTGCCAAGCCGCTATCAAGTAACTATTTGATGTTGAAAACGCTTTATCCTTTGGCGCGTTCTTCCAATATAGCCACGGCGGGCAACACCTTGCCTTCCAGATATTCCAAGAATGCCCCGCCGGCGGTGGAAATATAGGACACCTTGTCGTAAATACCGTATTTCTGGATAGCTGCTATGGTGTCGCCGCCGCCGGCCAGGGTGAAGGCTTTCGTGTCGGCGATGGCGTTGGCAATCGCCTTGGTGCCTTCGCCGAACTGGTCGAACTCGAAAACACCAACCGGGCCATTCCAGACCACAGTGCCCGCTTTAAGGATTATATCGACCAATTCCTGGGCGGATTTCGGGCCGATGTCCAGAATCATTTCATCATCGGCCACATCAGTTGCATCCTTCAGCACCGCCGGTTCGTTGGCAGCAAAATTCTTGCCGACCACCACGTCCACGGCGATGGGTACGCTGGCTCCGCGCGACTGCATTTTTTCTATCAGGGCCAGTGCGGTGGGAACCAAGTCGTTTTCGCTCAGCGACTTGCCGATATTGTTGCCGACGGCTTTCAGGAAGGTATTGGCGATGCCGCCGCCAACCACCAATTGTTCGCATTTTTCAGATAGGGATTCCAGCACAGTCAGTTTGGTCGAAACCTTGCTGCCTCCGACGATGGCGACCAGCGGACGGGCCGGGTTGGCCAGCGCCTTGCCTAAGGCTTCCAATTCTTGGGCGACTAGAAATCCGGCACAGGCGACGGGGGCGAATTTGGCAACGCCATGCGTGGAAGCCTCGGCACGATGCGCGGTGCCGAAGGCATCCATCACAAACACATCGCACAAGGCGGCGTATTTCTTTGCCGTCTCATCGACATTTTTCTTTTCGCCCTTGTTGATGCGGACGTTTTCCAATACCACCAATTCACCCTCCGCCACTTCAAAGCCGCCATCGACCCAATCCTTGATCAGACGGACGGGCTTGCCCAGCCGTGCTGCGATGTTGTCAGCAACCGGCTTGAGGGAGTTCTCCTCCGACCATTCGCCTTCGGTGGGCCGGCCTAGATGGGAGGTCACCAAGACTTTGGCCCCTGCGGCGAGGCAATAGTTAATAGTTTGCATGGACGCGGTGATGCGGGCATCGGAGGTCACTTTGCCTTCTTTAACGGGTACGTTGAGGTCAGAGCGGATGAAAACACGCTTGCCTTTGATTTCTAAATCGGCCAAACGAAGGAAGGTCATTAAAGTCTCCTAAGATTTAAGTTGAAAATAATTCGCGGTTGAGACCGCTACCAAGTGAAACGTGTGCTGATAGGGTGCTGCGGTAGTAACGCCACATTAAACTCCCTCTCCCTCCGGGAGAGGGTTGGGGTGAGGGCAAACCGAATGTAGCTTTACTACCGCAGTCATCTATTATGAGTCGCGCCATTTGATGGAGCAGCCGACGCTGATGAACTGCTCGGCAGGGCCAGAGCCAGTCAAAGCCACTTGCCGCATGGCCTCAAACAGATCGCGGCGCACCTCGGCCGGGGCGGTCTCTTTGCGGCTGGCATCAATGCGCCCCCGGTATTGCAGTTCAAGCTTGCGGTTGTAACCGAAAAAATCCGGCGTGCAGACTGCCCCGTAAGCCTTGGCAACGGTTTGGGTTGCGTCGTATAGATAGGGAAAAGGAAAAGCGAAGCGCTCGGCGACAATTTTCATATTGTCGAAAGAGTCTTCGGGGTAATCGGTGGGGTCGTTCGGCTGGATGGCGACGGTGTTCACACCCAAGGCCAGCAAGTCAGTTGCATCACGCACTAGGCGTTCCTGCACCGCCTTCACATAAGGGCAGTGGTTGCAGATGAACATCACCAAAAGGCCGTTCTCGCCTAGGCAATCCTGCAAAGTCCACGTCTTGCCGTCGATTCCCGGCAGGGAAAAGTCGGGGGCCTTGCGGCCAAAATCACAAACCGGCGTTTCGGTAAGAGCCATATTAAACTCACACTGCTGATGCAAATGCCGGAATCATACCAGAGAAATACCGGTTTGGCTGCTTGCGGCAATCCTCAGTTTGGCTCAAAGACCCGTCATTTCGGTAGGGATGCCGAAATCCAGGCCAAGGACGGTAACAAGACAACGGATTTAAGCCCATCATAATCACACGTTTGCCATCCATGGTCGCTGGATTACAGCATCCATGACCGGAATGACGGGCTATTTCTCACTCCTTGGCTCAAAATGAGAATTGCTGTAGTATGCTGGTGGGATTAACAGTGATGCGGGAGTGCAAGGCCTGCCTTGCAAGCAACTAAATGCAAGGCAGGCCTTGCACTCCCCTATAGGTGATGTTGGATTGCCAGCTATTGAAACCCTGGCATCCCTCGTTGATAATGGCAGCCAGCGGAAACAGGAAATCATTGACCAGCCATCATGAACGAAGCATCGGCATCCGAGACAAAACCCACTGCCTTCCCACCCAATCCTTACGTCATTGGCGCACCCCTGACCGGCGAACTCGGTTTCTATGGGCGCGGCGAAACCTTTGCGGCGGTGGAAAATGCCTTGGAAGCCGCCCAGCAAAATGTCATCGTGTTGTTCGGCCAGCGCCGGGTCGGCAAGACCTCGCTGCTGCACCAAATTGCCCGCCGCGTCCGAGGTCGGTTAGCGATGGTGCCGGTATATTTCGATTTGCAAGGCAAGTCGGGGCTGGCGCTGGACGAAGTCTTGCTGCAATTGGCCCGTAGCATTGCTAAGGCGTTGAAGACCGATGCCCCTCCCCGTGACATTCCGGATGCACAAGCCTGGTTCAGAGAAAACTTCTTACCGGGCTTGGCCGAACCACTCCATGACCGAAGGCTATTGCTGTTATTCGATGAATTTGACGTATTGGGCGACGACCAGCAAGCCAGCGCAGATGCATCCTCCCATACCTTGTTCCCCTATCTCAACGAACTAATCCAACATGAAAGCCAACTGGCCTTTCTGTTCGTCGTCGGTCGGCGTATTGAAGAACTGACCACCCGCTACCAATCGATTTTCAAGCAAGCCATGTACCAGCGTGTCGGCCTGCTGAAAGCCGATGAAGTCCGCGAATTGATTGCGCTGCCGACGCAACATATCCTTGAGTATTCTGATGCCGCCGTGGGTGCGATACTCAAATTGACCGCTGGACATCCTTATCTGACACAATTGATTTGCTATGAGGTTTACAACCAAGCTAAAGCCAGCCAGATGCGTAACATCACCCCGGAACTCGTGCAAACCCGGATTGATGCGGCGATGGAAAGCGGCCACGGCGCACTGAATTGGTTTTGGGATGGATTGCCTCGCGCAGAGCGTTTCATCATGTCGGCCCTCGCCCATGTTGCCGAAGAGGACGGCATTGCCACCCAAGACGCAATCCGCCAAATCCTTGAGCGCCGCCGCATTGTGTTGACCGGCTTAGAACTCAAAGATGCCCCCGACCGGCTGGTGGACTGGGATATCCTAGAACGTCTGACGGACTCAACGGATGGTTTCCGCTTCAAAATCGAATTGCTGCGCTTATGGATACGCAAGCAGCACCCGCTGGACAGTGTGCGCCGTGATGTGGACTATATCAGCCAACGCGCCGTGCGCTTGTATGAGAATGGTCGGGAGGCGCAAGAGCAAGGCAATTTGGAAGATGCCCGCGACGACTACCGTAGTGCCTTGAAAGTCAATCCCAACCACAGCGGGGCGCAACTCGGTTTGGCCCAGGTCGAGTATGAATTAGGCAATCTGGACACAGCCATCACAGAATATGAAAAAGCCTATCGGATTGACGAAATAAGTGCACGGGATGGGTTGGTGCGGGCCTTGTTGGGTCGCGGTCATAAAATGTTGGCTGAAGGGCAAGAAGGGGAAGCACTGGATGATTTCAATGCTGCGCTCAAACTATCACCCCATCATGAAGAATCGCTTAGTGCCGTGGCGCACATAGTGCTTGCGCAGGCGGATAGGGAATTGGTGAAAGGGGCTTTCGATGCGGCATATCAACTCTATGGTGAGGCTCTGAGGCTAAACCCTGTCAGTGGGACGGTCGAACCTGTTTATCGCAGATTGGAGCGCTTGATAATGGAAAAAGTCAACATCGGCGAAGCTTCCGGTACGATCACTTTTATGAACGCCTTAGAAAAATTGATGGCTGGTATTGCTTTGCCAGTACATACCATCCCGCAGACTTGGACTAGGCTTGGTGAGGCGTTTCAGAACGGCGGATATACTGATGAGGCCCAGCAATCATATCAAATTGCATTTGGACTTACACCTAAAGACGCATATGCGCGGACGTTATTTGAAAAACTTGAAAATTTAAAAGCTAGAGAGAGGCAACTAGACCGTTTAATTGATGAAGCCGTGAGCGCTAAAACAGAAGGCAATTGGTCACTAGCCGAGCAACGTTGCATAGAGCTTATCAAGCTAGATTGTTTGGATTGGCGACGAAGCGAGCATATTCCAGAACTACTGGTAGCTATTCGACAAACAACATCATCAAAAATGCAGGGAGCAAAATCGTCTGAGCAGGTAACGATATTTCCAACTACGAATAAAACGTCAAGATTACTAATATTTTTTAAAAAAATCAGATCATTCTTTGAATGGATATTTATTGCTGTAGGGTGGTCAGTAGTGATCATATTAATAGTCATTTTTATATCAAAAATAATTAACCCATGAGAAACCGGGTTCTTCAGGATTTGAGGGGATAGGATTTATATTTAAAAACAATGTCTTATGCTATGGTCTGAAAGTGCATTTGTGCTTGAACGGTAGGTATTAAAACGGCTGATTTTATTCTAAACGTACCGTTTTTGCTTACATTGAAGGGGCATCCCATTCGTTATCTATATAAATCAATAGGTTATGGTATTGTGAGTTCATGCGTTTTTTTCTTCTGATTACCGTCCAAAAAACAGCATAACACTATGATTTAAATAAATATTATTTACTCCCTCAAATCCTGAAGAGCCAGAAACCGTTCACTCCCCTTGGGAGCGTGGGCATCCTGCCCGTAGAAATGGCGACCAAGATAGCCTTGTTCCCTGGAAAAGGCAGGGGGGACTGAATGGTTATATCCATGAAGATAGTGCTAAAAGTATGTAAATTTTCGACTTGGCTTTATATACAGCGATTTATCAATCAACCACCGAATTGTCAACTACAATGGCAAATTCTACCAGCCTTCTGCGCCTTAACTTCGACCATATTGAAGCCACCGATCAAAGGCTAGTCAGCGGGTATTCCCTAGGCGAACTTGGTCATATTTTAGACGAACAGCTTCTCATTGCGCGTTATAAAACGGGTGATTTCTCGCTTGGCGAAATGTCTGAGATGCTGGGTTTTTATCCCGATATTGCGCGAACAAGGCAATGGCTGCATGATCGGGGGGTTATTCAAGATTATTCTGCTATGGAACGGGCGCATCTCAATCAAAGTGTGCATGAACTCTTTAAAGAACTTGGAATTCTTTTGAATACTCACTCACTAATTACTAAAAAATTGGATAAAGTGTAGGATGGGCAAAGGCCGTTAGGCCATGCCCATCTTTTGGCCGGCGCGGTTTGATGGGCACGGCCTAACGGCCTTTGCCCATCCTACCAATCAACCATTTTTAGAGTGACATGGGAATAATTTTTAACATGAAAACGCTGTATAATCCGTTTATCTTTGAAAGCCCAGCGAAAGCCGTAGTTCTGGCAACGTCTTTTTGTTGCTCAACTAAACAATGGCCTATGTGCCACTACATCGCTAAGAGTCCCAATTTGCATTTATGTACAGCGTTTTTTCTTAACAAAGAAAAACAATAAAGGACACTCAATAAAACCACTAGTTGTGTGAATTTTTTTGCAAAATAATATAACTAAAAAAGTCACTATTCGATATTAAAAACGCTGTAATTTGGAGATATTTTTGTGGCTATATTACAAGTAAACATCCCCGACGAACTCAAGATTCAATTTGAGCAAGCATTTTTTGGACAGGATATCGACGGATTGATTGGCAGGTTGATGCGTGATGCTGTGGAACAGGCTCGCACAAGCCAACGTGAGCGGCGAGCTAAAGTCATCGAAGAATTGCTGGTGCTGCGTCAGCAAACACCTCCGGTTAGCACGGAGGAAATCCGAGAAGCTCGCGAGTGGGGGCGTCCATGAGTGATTATGTGTTGGATGCCAGTGTGCTGGTCAAATGGGCTATGCCGGAAAATAGTGAAGAGGACACCGACAAAGCTTTAGAGTTGCTTGCTGCATTCAAGTATGGAAATATCAACCTCCTGCAACCGGTTCATTGGCTTTACGAAGTGGGTGCCGTGCTATGCCGAATCAGCGCCCCGACGCTAAACCGCAAAATCCGCCTGTTGAGGGCTTTGGAAATACCGATTATCGAAAATCCATCTATTTTTCAGACCGCCTGCGAACTGGCGGTTAAACTCGACCATCATTTATTCGACACGCTTTATCATGCAATTGCGCTGGAAGCTGGTAGTACCTTGATTACCGCCGATGTACGATATTACCGCAAGGCCATCCAGTTGGGCCATATCAAATTGCTTTCGGATATTTGATAGTCTTCTGGCTATTGAATCGAACCTCACTGAACCCACCCATGCCCCCACACAATCCGTTTATCTTTGAAAGCCCAGTGACTGGCCCGCATTTCATTGGCCGCGAGCGCGAGGTCAATTTGGTGCTGGATAGGATCAGCAACCACTCACGCGGCAGCATTGCTCTGGCGGGCGAGCGGCGTATCGGAAAAACCTCGCTGCTGCATACTATTTCCAGCTCAGACGTGATAAGCCGCTGGAATATGGATACGGCCAAGTCGATTTTCGTCTATCTGGATTGTGGGAGCATCCCCCGATTTTCCATGTCCCAGTTCTGGCAAACGGTGTTGCGTAAACTGAATCAGCAATTAAAACGCATAGCAGATACGGAAAGCTTACGCAGCACGATTGCCACACTGGTCAACGGCCCGGACATCGTGACCCAAGATATTGAGTTTTTGCTGGATGATTTGGACGAAGCGGGCTGGGTGTGGGTATTGTCCTTGGATGAATTTGAATGGCTGATTCGCTTGGATATCGAAAATGAGTCGCTCACACGCGATTTGCTTGGCGGTTTGCGGGCCTTGATGAACCATGTACCGCGTGTGCTGTCGCTGATTGTCGCCACCCGCCAACCGCTGCACGAGCTTTGCCAAGACATCCGTTGCATGGGGTCGCCATTTTACAATAGCTTTGTGTATGTGCATCTGCGTCCGTTCCAAGCAGACGAGGCCGAGCGTTTGCTGGCGCAGCGCTTGGACGGCACCTCGGTTTGGTTCACTACCGAGGAGCGGGCGTTTCTGTATACGCTGGCCGGGCGGCATCCTTTATTGTTACAAGCGGCGGCTTTTTGCCTGTTCAATGCCAAAGCAGCTGATGGAGATTCCTCTGATCTAGCCAGCATCCGCGAGCAATTTGCCAGCTTGGTCGGGCATCAGTTTGAGGACTTGTGGCGTTGGTCCACGCCGCGTGAAAAGCTATTGTTGCTGGCTTTGGCCTTGGACGATCCATCCTCCGTGGGTTGGCTACTGCGTTGGGCGCATGAGCGGGAGTCTTTGTCATTGCGCGGACTGATAGCGGAAAGCAAAAACCAAGGTTTGCGCTTATTTTCCGAGGTATTCCGGCAATGGCTGCTGGACAACGATTATCGGCTGTTGGATGATGGGTTCAAACGCTGGGCCAAGGATAAAGGCCACGGACAATGGCTGGTGGAATATGCCTATCTGCCGCCGGTAAGCACCGGGCAAGTCCAGCCACCCCAAGCGACCAAGCCTAAAGCCCCTGTCATATTCATTAGCTACAGCCACCAAGACCGCAAATACAAGGACGCACTGGCGCAACATCTGCGGGTGTTGCAGGGTTCCGAATTGGTGGAGCAGGTATGGGACGATGCGCTGATTGCCGCCGGGGAGGATTGGGAAATGCATATTGGACAGGCCATAGCCAAGGCGCAAGTGGCTATCTTTTTGATCAGCGCGGATGCGCTGAATTCGGATTTCATCCGCCGCAAAGAAATTCCCGAACTGTTGCGCCGCAGACAGGAGGAAGGCTTACTGTTGATGCCGGTCATCACCCGCCCATGTGCCTGGAAAACGGTGGAATGGTTGCGCAAGTTGCAGGTGCGCCCCGTAGAAGGAAAGCCATTGAGCCGCGACGCAGACCGTTTTTTGGATGAGGATTTGGCGGCGCTGGCGGAGGAAGTGGCTAGACTGCTGGGCTTTAATATCTGATTTTAACGCAGTCCCAGTTGTGACTGCACTGTACAGGTCGAGCATGGGTGCGATTAAAAGTTATGCTGGAGTGCAAGGCCTGCCTTGCGAGGGCATCTAAAGGCAAGGCAGGCCTTACACTACATGTGTAAATTCAACGACCTCCCGATTCGTCCACTATATGCATCACTTTTAATCACACCCGCTGACCACCAGCAATTCTCATTTTGGGTAAAACGTCGGCATCCATGACCGGAATGACGGGCTATTTTTCACTCCTTGGCTCAAAAAGAGAATTGCTGGGCGTTTGGAAGGGGGAGATGCCAGAGTTGGCGGCTTGCACTATAATCCCCTGTTTTTACGACCAAGCAATCTAGGCACCGCCACCCATGAAATGGCCCTTTTCCTTCAAGAAGAAGCCCTCAACCGACAACGAGGCACTCATCGACCGCTACAGTAAGTTGCGGGGGGTCGGATTGGGACTCAATCTGACCCTTGTCAAACAACTGCCCAAAGTGGCGGTGCCTGAATGCGGTAAGAAACTAGGCATCTCCAAAGCCGGCACCTTGATTTTGAACAATGACGATGAAATTGCCATCCTGTATGATTATTGCCTGCACCATTACCGGCGTGGCGGCAAAAATGTCATCGAGCGATATCTGGAAAATTCTCCGCCCCCGCCCGATTCCACCGAAATGCTCATTTTGCAAGCGATGATGGCCTCCTATTATTCGCTATTCAGAGTGCTTGAAATCCTTACCTATCCGAGCATCAAACTGCAAGACCTGTTAACTGGTCAGGATATCCACTTAGTCGATAGGGGGTTGAGCGACACGGCTGCCCCTGGACAGATTATCGCCGGCAGGGTCTTGCCCTTCGCGGATTACACTATCTCGTCTGGCACCTTGATTCCATTGCCGGAGTCAGTTTTTCAAGAGAAAATCACCCCGGTGGTGCGAAAGTTCTGTAAAACCCTTGAGCCGGGTCACCGGCCTGTTCTTTCCCAGGGACAAGAGGCCGCCTTTGTCGCGGAGCTTATCCGGGTTTCCCTGCAAGCCGGTGGCGCTGACAATGTTTTTTACACGGATGTAGAGTAGCCTTCCAGTGACCGCCTCTACCCTTAAGACAACACGAGAGCATCCCCTAGACTCCGACCTTGCCCACAGCTTGGCGCAAAAGCTCTTAGACGGTCAGTTGGTGTTGTTCGCCGGGGCGGGCCTGTCGCATTTGGCCCTAGCCAAAGATGGCAGTGACCGTCGCATTCCGCTATGGGCCGGACTGGCGCAAACCGTAGCCGAACGCTTTGGCTTTAGCCCGGATGATTTCAGCGGCTCGCCCTTGGATTTGTTTGATGCCGTCATCCACGCCCATTCACGCGGCGAGTTGGAACAGGCGGTGACCGCCGCCTTGGCTGACCGGGAATTTGAGCTTTCCCCTGCCCACCATGCCTTGGCCGAACTGCCTTGGCGCACAGTCGTCACCACTAATTACGATGCGCTGCTGTGCCGCTCGCTCAAGGAGACTTACCCCATCATGGATGAGGACGGCTACGACCGCCTGCGTGAATGCAAAATCATCCAAGTTCATGGGTCTTTGCCGCAACCGCACACCTTAACCCGTGACGATTACCGGCTTTGGGCCGACAGGAACCCACGCGCTGCCCATGCCTTACGCGATTTCGTGCTGAATAGTACGCTTTTATTTGTTGGCTACAGCCTCAGCGACCCGCACTTGGACGAAACGCTGGCCTTGGTGCGGGAATGGACCCAAGGCCGGGAGAAGCGACAGTTCGGCTTGTTCTGGCAAATCCCCACAGCCAAGCAAGCCTTGCTGGACCGCCGCGACAAAATCACTGCCGCCTCCATCGACTCCCCGGAAGAATGGCACAACGCCTTCCGCCAAATCAAAGCCGAGCTTGACCGGCTCAAAGTCGACGGCCACAGCACACCTTCGATACCCACCGCGAATGGTCTGGAACCTGAAGTAGAGCATTACCGCACTGTCGTGGAAATCCAGCACAAGGATATCCAACTGGCCGGTTTCAAAACCCGGCTGCGGGTTCCCATCGCCCTGGAAGAACTGTATGTGCCCTTGCAAGCCACGATAGACCTGCGCGGGACGGGCGATGCTTGGTTTGCCGATGCCGCCGATGCCGAGGACAAGCTGGGTGCGCAGGGGGCTGCCGATATCGCTTTGATTAATGCTTTTCGCGAGGCACTGGCCCGCAAACGGCGCAATCTTGTAATTTTGGGCGATCCCGGTTCGGGCAAAACCACCCATCTGAAGCGGCTGGTGCTGGCGTGTTTAAGGCAAGGCCCGGACTGGCTGGGCCTGCCCGGTGACACCCTGCCGGTGTTCCTGCCCTTGCGCGAGTTGGCGGATTTGCAGCAGGGCATAGAGGCTTTCATCGAGAAATCCCTAGACAGCCCGCATTTGCATATGCCGCAAGGCTTTGGCAAACGCTTATTGGACCGGGGGCGTTTGCTGTTGTTGTTCGACGGGCTGGACGAGGTCAGCGACTCCACGCAACGCGCCAAGGTTGCCCGTTGGATCGAAGGCGCGGTGCAAGCCCGGACGGATTGCTTTGCCGTAGTCACCTGCCGGTTTGCCGGCTATGACAAAGACAGCCATTTGCATGCGGGCTTTTTGCAATTGCATCTGCGCCCTATGAGTCAAGAGCAATCGGAGAACTTCATCCGCAACTGGTACCAGGCGGTGGAAACTGGACTGACCCCCGGCCACTCCGGTGAACTCAAGGCAGTGGAAAAAGCCACCGAGTTGGTCGAACGCTTGCGGGAACCGGATTTCCGTTCTGCCCGGATGGCGGAGATGACGCGCAACCCCTTGCTACTGGCAAATCTGTGCTTGGTGCATAGAGACCGGGGTGGACTGTTACCGAAAGGTCGGCATGAGCTGTATGACGAGTGCATCGCCGTGTTGCTGGAACTATGGCGGCAAAACAAGCCCATAGGGCAAGGCAAAAGCCTAAGTGTCAGCATCCCCGCAGCAATTGGCCGACGCACTTTGCAGCCCGCCGCGCTGTGGCTGCATGGTGTCGAAAGCCGCACCCGCGCCAGTGCGGAAGAACTCAGCCCGATACTGGTACCGGCCCTGCAAGCCGCGCAGTGGCGCAACGGCGATGCCGCGCAATTCTTACAGACCATACGTGACGAAAGCGGGCTGCTGACCGGTTGGAGCCACGGGGCTTATGGCTTCATGCATTTGGGCTTTCAGGAATACCTCGCCGCGTGTGAACTGCACCGTCTGGCTTTGGAAGAAGCCTTGGAGGATGGGCGGCGCGATACCTTGGCCGAACTCGCTAAGCATTATGGCGAAAGCTGGTGGAATGAGGTCATCCTATTGCTGCTGGCGCAAGGCAACCCGTCTTTGTTTGCGCCGTTCATGAACGAAGCCTTGAAACAACAACGCTTTGCCGAAGACAGCGCGTTGCTGGATTTAATCCTCGAAGAAACCGCCGAATTTTCCGCCGCCCCGTTTGTTGAGTTGTTGAGGCAAAAACCCACCACCCTCCCACTATTATGGGCCAACCAAGCGGCAGCATTGCGGGTATTGCAGCGCTTAGCCCCGGACGAGTTGACCCCACTGCTAGCAACCCTTGGCCAACATCCCCATGCCAAGATATGCGCTTGGGTGCGGAGCAGGACAGCAACACCCTCTACTGAATTAAGTGGCTTTCTAACTATTAGAGATGAAACCCGAACTTCCGATTCAGAGGTCCTCCAAACCGCCTCGAACACTATCATCACCGAAAATGGCGGCGTAGAACTGCTACTAATCCCCGGCGGGCGTTTCATGATGGGTTCGCCCGAAGGCGAAGGGTATGAGAATGAGTACCCGGCGCACGAGGTCGATATACGGACTTTTTATTTGGGCCGTTATCCGGTCACTAACGAGGAATATGCCCAATTCCTGCAAGCCAACCCCAAGGAACCAGAACCCGCCTACTGGGCTGATCGGCGTTTCAATCAAGCCCGCCAGCCCGTCGTCGGCGTAGATTGGGGGCAAGCATGCCGGTTCGCGCAATGGGCGGGCGGGCGCTTGCCGTCCGAGTCCGAATGGGAATACGCCATGCGGGCGGGGACCACTAGCCGATTTTTCTGGGGGGATTCAGATCACGACATAGATGACTATGCTTGGCATCGTGGCAATTCTCAAGGCACAAGCCACCCGGTCGGGGAAAAGCGGCCCAATCAGTTTGGGCTGCATGATATGGCGGGCAATGTGTGGGAATGGGTGCAAGACGGCTGGCATAATAATTACAAGCGTGCTCCCAGCGACGGTTCCGCTTGGGAGGACGGCACTGATGATCGCCGGGCGGTTCGGGGCGGCTCTTGGGACCTCAACCCACAGGTCCTGCGTTCGGGTGACCGTGACTGGTACCTTGAAGCCGGCTTCAACCTCGGCTTTCGGCTTGCTAGGGCATTATAGCCCTTTGCTCTTTGTGCTTTTTCCCTTTGCGGCTTTTGCTTTTTTGCTCATTGGCTCGTTCCCAAACTCCAGTTTGGGAACGTAGCCTTGGAAGCTCCTGCTTCCCTTGATGGCGACGATGCAAGCAAGAGCTTGCATGAACTGGGTTCCCAAACTGGAGTTTGGGAACCAGCACAAAACAAGATAAAATGCCCCATCCTATTGTTCCGCAACGTCCCTCAATAATTGGAGTCAATCAACCATGTCAAGCTATATTGCAATAGACGATAACCTGCTCAAGGAAACCGTTAGAATTGGGCGGTTCAAAATCAATAAAGGAGCCGTTATGCAGCCTTGTGTGAGTTTCTGGAATGCCGGCGTTTTACCCAAAATGAGAATTGCTGGCTTTCCCGCAGCCCTGTTGGCGATCAGCCTTTGCTGTTGCCAGTCCGCCTGGGCCAAGGCCGAATCCACCGCAGTGAAAAAAGCGGCTGCTTCCGGGGAGGCCTGCGGCATTCCTTCGCAGGCCGACAGTTATGTTTTCGCGGTCAGTTGGCAACCCGCTTTTTGTGAAAGCAAGCCCGACAAGCCGGAATGCAGGATCGACGACCCCAAGGTCTATCAGGCTAGCCATTTCACCTTGCACGGACTGTGGCCCAACAAGACCAGTTGCGGCACGAATTATGGCTATTGTGGCGCGGCGAAAGAACAACCGGCCAATTTCTGCGACTACCCCGAAGTCAGCCTCAGCCCCGAGGTCCGCGACAAACTGGCGGTGGTGATGCCTAGTGTAGCATCTGGCTCCTGCCTGGAACGCCACGAATGGCACAAACACGGGAGTTGCCAAAACGGCACTGCCGACCAATACTATGCGCAGGCCACCGCTTTAGTCCACCAGTTCAACGACAGCGGCCTCAGCCAGTTCATGAGCGGGCATATTGGCAAACAGGTGAGTCTGGAAGGCTTCCGCGCCACTTTGGACGCAAGCCTGGGCCAGGGTGCCAGCCAACACGCCAAACTCGGTTGTAAAAACGGCATGTTGGTGGATATTTACCTCAATCTGCCCGCCGAATTGAAGCCGGGCGCGAGCCTCAAGGATTTGCTTGCCTTGGCCCCAAAGGCTCCAGCGGACAACAGTTGTAAAAACGGTTTCCGCATCGACCCGATTGGGCAATAAAGCGTTTTTAATAGCGAAGGGTTACAGCATTTTTAACATCAGAGAGTTACTTTTAGGTTATATCATTTTGCAAGGCACATACATACAAGATGGCCTAATTGAGCGTCCTTTATTATTATCCTTTGTAAGATAAAAATGCTGTACATAAATACAAACCGGGACTCCTTGCGATGTATTAACTGATGTTACGCAGCGAACACTTGTAGGGCGGCCTTCAGGCCGCTTCGACCAGCAATTCCAACGAACTTAGTTTAGCGGCCTGAAGGCCGCCCTACAACGGCCAACAAACGGCACTGCGTAACGTCAGCACCTAATAAAGAATATTCAGCTAACGCTTCAAGTTAACTGAATGGCTTGCCTTTTCATCTTGGCTATCAAGTAACTCTTTGATGTTGAAAACGCTGTATGCGATTTTACTGCTATTGTTCACCGCCAATGGCGCACCCAGCATTGCAAGGAATTGGCTAGGCTCACGCTACGACTGGCCGGTGGACGGCGGAATGGTTTGGTCCGATGGGAAACCCTTGCGCAAGGTATGCACGGTGATTTCCGGCGGGCAATTCATGCGCACATCGACAATGCAGGCCCCCGAACCCACTGAGGTGTACCCTTGCAAGCCATGATAGCGCCAAGGGCCATTGCAGAGGGCGCGGGGGGCGTTGGCATTGAGCATGATGGGCCGCCCGCCCGGCAGGCAGATTTGCCCGCCGTGGGTATGCCCGCTCAACATGGCATTGAAACGCGCATAGGCGGCGTGCCGGTACACTTCCGGGGAATGGGACAGTAAAATGGACACCGCATCACACAAATATCGTAAGTGCCCACCCGCTGCAAGGCATCAAGGTGCGCTTCAACGATGCCCTCGGCGACATCTAAGTGCATATCGCTGAGGTGGAGCAGCTTAAAGCCGTCGAAGGCTTCAGGGAGTCCGTCGAACACAAACTCATTATGGCGGATTAAAATATGCCGCGCATTGCGCTGGCCCCGTCCATGCAGCAGACATAATCTAAGCGTAAGACGGATCAGTCCATGTATGGAATACCAGTTTTCAATATGGAAAAAGCTGCGGCCTTGGCCAAAAACCCGGGACTCCCGGTCATGCTCTATCCCTAGGCGAAGATCAACATGGCAACGCCCCACCCTTTCGCTGAGTTTGCCATAAACTTCCGCATCAATGGGGGGGCAGCGTTCAAGTTTGGATTGGCTCATATACAACATTTTTTGTACTTTTTCCCGCTGCCGCAGCAGCAGGGATCGTTACGGCCAGGCATAGGTTCAGGCTGGACTATCCCGTCGAGATAGAACCATGCGCCTGACTCCCGCTGGAAACGGCTACTTTCGCGTAATCGCCGCAGCCTACCCCCTTGCCGGTAACTTGCGACAAACTCCACCAAACCCTCGGCATCCTCCTCCCCGCCTGCCTCGTGGCGTACAATTTCCAAGCCCAGCCATTCGGTGCCATCGTCACGAATGTCCAGATCAACGGGGCATGTGCCGTGATGCCAGGTTTTCCGCACATAAGCACTATCCCGCAAGCAATAAGCCGTGTAGCGGGAACGCATCAAAGCCAAGGCTGTCTGAGGCAATAGGCTTCCCGAGATATAAGGCCCGCAGCATTGGGCTAGTGGCCTTAATGAGCCACAGGGGCAGAGATCATCGGCCATGCCAAACCTCTGCTACAGCCCGCCCCGCCCTGGCAATGACAAGAACTATCATCGGATGACGCGCCCCTTTTGCCATCTTAATTAATGGGGCTTGCATTGTCCAACAGTCTGGCCAGTTTCGTGATCGCATCAGAAACTGCCTTAGCCATTTCTGCCAACCGTGCCGGTGCCGGTTCTTTGGCGGCACGGGTCGTTTTGCTTGCGGCCTGTTTCATGGCCTGTGCTGCCTGCTGGAAGGGCTGGGAAGATGCATTCAAGGAAGAATGGACTAAATCGATCTTTTGCTGGAACAACTGGTCTAGCAGTTCATCGATCTGGTCCCCTGCCGTTGCAGGCATTTCACTTAGAATTTCCAATGTTTCAATGGTCTTTTGTAGGTCTTGAATCAGAGTATCCACGTTTTTAACCCTCACGCACGAACAATTTTTAAGGATAATAAGGCCGGGCTTGGGTTGTCGCATTGCGCAAGCATTCCGCCACTCATTGGATTATTTATAATAATTGCATATTTTCGCCTATTCCGGGCGAATAAAAAAACCTACCGTTGATATATGGAGTCGTTCATGGATATCAAGTCCGTGCAAAAGAGGCTGCGGGAGTTCGCCTTAGAACGCGAATGGGAGCAATTTCACAGCCCTAAGAACCTTGCTACCGCTCTGGCTGTGGAGGCGGCGGAACTGCTGGAACCCTTCCAGTGGCTCAAGGAAGAGGAATCGCGTCGAATCGCCGAGCACCCCGCAGACTATGCCAGGGTCGAAGAAGAGATAGCCGATGTGATGATCTATCTATTGCGCCTAGCCGACCAGTTGGAAATCAATCTAGAACGGGCAGTGGAAGACAAGATACGCAAAAATGCAGAAAAATATCCCATTGCCTTGGCGCGGGGCAATGCTGTCAAATACAATCGCAGGGAAACTTGAGAAAAATCTAATTCATGATAAAAAACCTGAGCAATCAAACCATCGCCCTGGCTGGCTTAAGCCAAACCGTACTATCGGTGTGCAACCTTGCCAAGACCGGCACGACCAACGCAGAAGACTTGGAGACCTGCGTTTCCAGTCTGCTGAAAATAAACGCCGATGACGTTCCCGAGGTCTATGGCGGCGTGGATAAACTGCATAGTGGCTTCAAGCTTTTAGAAAAGCAAATGGGGCCATCCGATTCTGTGGATACCGAGTTGGCGCGTTATGGGGCGGCGCTAGTTTATCTAGAAAGCCGATTTCGGCGGCAGGACGGGATGCAGAAAGCCATACGCGTAGGTCTTGAAAGGGCCACCGCCCAAGCGGCTCATTTCGGGATCACCCACGAAAATGTAATGTCCAGCATTGCCGATCTTTACCAGAACAACATAAGCAAGATCAATCCGAGAATCATGGTGATGGGAGAGCCTGAATACTTGGAAAATCCGCTCATTGCCAACAAAATTAGGGTTTTGCTATTGGCCGGGATTCGTTCGGCATGGCTTTGGCACCAATGCGGAGGCAGCAAACTCAGCTTTTTGCTGAATCGCAGAAAAATCCGTGCTGAGGCGCAAAGGTTCTTACAGTCTCTTATTTACTGACCTGATTAGGAAGGTTCTTCAGCCAGAGGCAAAGTCATTGTCATACCGGCTGGGATGCCGGTAGCGTACATGGATGGCAACCTGGCTACCGTCCTTTGGCTTTCGATTTCGGCATCCAGGCCGGAATGGCGGGTTTTATATGGTTATTCATCGGTCGTATTTGATGTATTTGAAGCGCTGGTCCTCCGGGGTCCCTTCCAGCACACCGCCACTTTCTGCCTTGGCGTCCCATTGAATCACTGACTCGATTTTTTTCGCCAGCATGAAGTCTTTGTCGGTGACCCCCTTGGCGGAATGAGTCACCAACTTGACGATGACAAAGGCGTACGACACCGTCAAATCTGGATGGTGCCATGCGGCTTCGGCAAGATGGCCAATCGTGTTGACCACCATCAAGGTCGCTTTCCATCCGCTGGTCCGGTATTTTCGGCGGATCCAGCCGTTTTCATAGTACCAGTGCGGAAACTCCTCCGCTAAGCGGAGGGCAATTTCGTCTTCGCTATAAACTTTATCAACCATTAGGCGGCCTGCACCGGGATGGAATGGCCAGTGCGGACGATTTTGTTCTGCGCGTTCACATAAATCAATGTGGGCTGGTAATTCAACAGCTCGGCCTGGTTGAGAATCGCATAAGCGCAGATGATGATGATATCATTGACTGCGGCATGGCGGGCCGCAGCACCATTGATCGACACAACCCCCGACCCTTCCTGTGCGCGGATGGCATAGGTGGTAAAGCGCGCCCCGTTGTTGACGTTGTAGATGTGGATTTGTTCGTACTCCCTGATGCCCGCTTTATCTAATAGATAGCCGTCAATGGCGCACGAGCCTTCATATTCAAGCTCGGAGTGGGTTACGCGCGCCCGGTGTAACTTGGCTTTCAATAGGGTGGTTTGCATAGATTAACCTTGATATTCAGGCACAAAGATCATTGAATTATGCCGTAATGGCATAAGCCTAGCAAGAATTGTCAAGCTTGGGGCTTGTAAACGGATTGTTTTACCTAGGCTCATAAGCTTGCCTTTATATTATCAATCAGCCTAGCCCGCCCCAGGCTGGCCGCGACCAGAACAATCAGGCTCCGTTCATCGGGTGTTGGCAAAGCCAAATCCTCTGCCCGCCTGATGGCAACATAATCCGTCCTGAAACCTTCGCCAAGCAAAAATTCAGCCGCTGCCGCTTCAATGCCTGCGAAATTGCGATCCCCCGCTTCCAGCGCCGCCTTAGCTTGTGACAGGCAGCGGTACAGCGCGGTGGCCTGTCGCTTTTCAGCGGCGCTCAGGTAAGCATTGCGCGAACTCATCGCCAAACCGCTAGGCTCGCGCACGGTAGGGATGCCAACTATGCGCAAGGGCAAATTCAAGTCTGCCGCCATGCGCCGGATCACGGTCAGTTGTTGCCAATCTTTTTCGCCAAATACAGCCACATCGGGCTGCACCATATTGAACAATTTGCACACGACAGTAGCCACTCCCCGAAAATGACCAGGGCGAAATTTTCCGCAAAGTTCGTCGGAAAGCCCGGCAACCTCGACCTTGGTAACGGCCCCGGCAGGGTAAACCTCATCGTCCTGGGGCATAAACAGCAGATCGGCGCCTGCTGCTTTAAGCAGGTCCGCATCCCGTTCCGGTGTGCGCGGATAAGCGCCAAAATCCTCGCCCGCGCAAAACTGGGTGGGATTAACAAAAATACTCACCACTGTCCGGTCAGCGAGTTGCTTGGCCTCCTCCACTAGGCGCAGGTGCCCCGCATGGAGATTGCCCATGGTGGGCACGAAGGCAAGGGTTTCGGCATTGCCACGCCAACGGCGGACGGTTTCGCGCAAGGCGGGTATGGATTCTACGATTTGCATACAGCATTCTCAACATCAAAGAGTTACTTGGTAGTGGGTATGATAGCGCAGCTTATTTGGTTAACCTGAAGGGTTAAAGGAATGTCTGTTTTAGGTATATTTTTAACTGATGTTACGCAGTCATCGCTAGAGGATGGCAACTTGTGGAGTGCGGCGACTCGTCGCCGCTGGACGCAAAAGGCGGCGACGAGTCG
>CAIZPP010000199.1 GCA_903934875.1 uncultured Methylococcaceae bacterium | reverse complement strand
GCACTCGCCCAGAAAGCCTGCCGGACGGGTTACAAGGCGCTCTACCAGCGCTTGCCAAGGCTGCTGGCGGAACTGGAAATCGCACGCGGCGACGGGCGCTACCCGAAGCTGATGCGCCAGCTTGCCAAGGTGGACGTGCTGGTGTTGGACGACTGGGGGCTGGAAAACGGACTGAGTGACCGCCAGCGCCGAGACCTGCTGGAAATCCTCGACGACCGCTACGGCACCCGCTCCACCCTTGTCACCAGCCAACTCCCGGTCGAACACTGGCACGAGTCCATCGGCGACCCCACACTCGCCGATGCCATCCTAGACCGGCTCGTCCACAATGCACACCGGATTGCCCTGAAAGGCAAGTCGATGCGGAAAAAGAACCATCCGGCACTTACAGACAGTGACGGCAATGCCGTAAAGGGAGGCTAACAAACCAGAAACCCGGATCGGCAAGAAAAGAAATCCTTGACCGGTCCGGCAACCCCTGATTAACTGCAAAAACCCAGCGTCGCTTCGCTCCGACCGCCTGGCCGAATGGCCGTGGATTGGGTGGCCGAATCAGCGTGGACTAGGTGGCCGGATGTCCGTGGAATGGGTGGCCGAATGGCGTGGAATACACAGCTTACCACGGCACGGTTTCTTTGCCGTTCAAAGCGGGAAAATACCGGCGTGTGGCGGTGAAGATCGTCGATGATAGGGGGATTGAATCTTTGGTTGTTAAGCAGTTGCCAGTGGTTGATGGCTAGTGTTCAGTCAAGAGTTTATTGCCAATAACCACGGCCCTGCTAATCACTAACCACTAACCACTGGACACTATTACTATGGCAATACTTGAAGGTATTCGGATTCAAAACTATCGGGCATTGAAGGATGTCACTTTAGGCAAGGTTTTCGATAATGAAATACCAGCCTTGACTCGTCTGGTGGCAGTTATTGGCGCGAATGGAACGGGCAAATCCAGCTTGGTTGATGCGTTTGAGTTTTTGGGGGATTGCTTGCGGGAGGGTGTGCAAGCCGCTTGCGACAAGCCGCATCGTGGAGGATTTGAGCGAATGCGTACTCAAGGCTGCGAGGAGGGCATTTGGTTCTATCTGCGCTATCGGGAGAACACTGAAGACCGCCCCATTATTTATTCGGTAAGCATCAACTGCAATCAGAATGGCATGGTTTACATTTCTGATGAATTACTACAACAAACAGAAAGCCCTTTGAATAGGGAAGGCAAACCCTTGTGTATCTTTAATTTGCTTGACCTTAAAAACGGTGAAGGGAATGCGTACTCAACGGATATGGCAATAAATCCTATAACTAGTAAACCTATTGGGCAGAGTGTAATTATCCCTAATGGTTACTTAGGTATTTGTTTTTTAATGTATCCCATATTTATGGCTTTGAGAGATTATATTTTAAGGTGGTATCTATCTTATTTTGAGCCAAAGCTATCGCGCATCCAGCCTATATCTGGCTTTGACCCACATTTGGATAGAACTGGCGAAAACCTAGCCAATTATTTACAATTTGTGGAACGGGATAATCCCACCGGTTTTAGCGAAATGCTACAGCGTATAGCCCGCAAGATTCCAGGCATTCAAGGTATCAAGCCCATAAAAGCGCCGGATCGCCGCTTGCTGTTGGAATTTACGGTAGAGGGTTTTGATAATCCGCTTTACCAACAAGATATGTCCGACGGCACACTGAAAATGCTGGCCTATTTGTCATTGATGGAAGACCCGAACCCCGCGCCGCTGATTGGCATAGAAGAACCCGAAAACGGCTTATATCCGCTATTGCTGGGCAAACTGACAGCGGAATTCAGTGCATATGCCGAGCAACCGGGTGGGCCACAGATTTTAGTCACCACACATTCGCAAAATTTTGTCGATGCCCTATCACCGGAAGATGTCTGGATATTAGACAAGGGCGAGGATGGATTTAGTCGGCTCCTGCGTACTGCCGATATTCGGGGTGTTCCAGAATTATATGAGGCGGGCTTGCCAATGGGTAGCCTATGGTATAGCAACCATTTCGGCACCGATAAGCCATGACCTTTTTTTATATTCTGGTTGAAGGCGGTGCCGATGTGCCTATGGTGCGCGAGATTATGACACGGCGGTTCCAGTTGAAGGAGAATGTGAATTTTGAGATACATCCTCATAACGGCATTGGCAGTCTTCCATCCAATCCCATGACCCCCCCACCTAGGCATCTTCGGGGATTGCTAGACCTGCTGCCAACTAAGTTACTCGGGATGGGCAGGTATTGTGGCGAACACGAGTGCGTTTTGGTTTTAGTGGACGCGGATAAGACGCCCTGCCGAGAATTGCTGTCGCAATTGAACAGTATGCTGGCCAGTCTGCCTCGCCAGCCACCTAAAGTGCTGTTCCGGTTAGCCATTGAGGAAACAGAAAGTTGGTTTATCGCTGATACAGAGGCGGTCAAAAATGCCTTCCCAAAGGCCAATTTGCAGGTGCTTCGCGGAATAAAGCCTGATGCCGTCATTGGAGCATGGGAAAAATTAGCAGAAGCGATAGGTGGCCCTTTGCCGAAAAAACGCGGGCCTCTCAAATATGCATGGGCTGAAAAAATCGCCGCTTACATAAACCTTGAAGCTCCAAAATCGCCAAGCCTTGGGAAATTTATATCGGGTATAGAGCGTGTGCTAAATTCCCCATGCCAACACTCTTAAACCAAGATGGGTACAAATTTTTCTTTTACGCCAACGAGCATGAACCCAAGCATATTCACGTCATGAAAGGCGGTGATTTCGCAAAAATTGAACTTGCCACTTTGCGAGTAGTGACAAATACCTTCAAGCCACCCGAAATCAAACGCACTTTGGATATTGTCAAACAGCATCAGTCAGAATTTTCGAGGAAATGGGATGAATACTTCAATCGCCGGTAAATCAGTCACTTTCGACAACCGTTACCTTCATGTGGAACTCACTGACGGACGGGTAATTTCAACGCCTATGAATTGGTATCCTGAATTGCTGAATGCTTCCGTCAAGGCTTTAGGGGAATATCGTTTCATCTGCCAAGGAACCGGAATTGAGTGGGAATCATTGGATTATCACCTGAGTATTGAGAGCATGTTAGTCGGGCAGATTCAGCAAGTCGCCGCATGATCTATGGATAAACCCACTGAACCTAACCAAACCCGTGTAGTGATTGACCGCCTTATTGTCAACACGCCTTACGACTCGCCACAATGCCATTGGGCTTTGGCTACCGACAAACGCTTTGAACTGGTGCAGCAACGCCGACCCGCAGGGTATTACATTACCGACCCACGCTACAATTCCAATCGCTTCGTAAAGCTGGATTTGGCGGAGCGGATTCGTGAACGCGTGGCCGAGTGGAAAACGGCGGAATACCTAGGCATTACCTCTGTCACCCGCCGCTTATTGGAACATTGGCACGACCACAGCCAACGGGAACACCCATTCTTTTTTTGCCAGTTGGAAGCCATCGAAACCTTGATTTGGTGGGTGGAAGCACACGATTCGTTCAAGCAGGGCATAGCGATACCCGCAGACGGTGGACCTTGGGAGCGGCTATGCAGCAAGATGGCGACCGGCACAGGCAAAACTACGGTCATGGCAATGATTATTGCTTGGCAGGTGGTGAATGCGCTGACCTACCCCCAACGCAAGGAATTTTCCCGCGCCGTGTTCATTGTCACGCCGGGTTTGACGGTCAAAGAACGTTTGCAAGTCTTGCATGGACTACCGCTCACGCCTTTACCACTTGTACATGGATAGGGATGTAAAAGACGATCTGAATTCCAAGGCGGAAGCCCATCAAGCTTTGCCGGAACTGGTACAAATTGCTTACACGCTGTTGGGGGCTGATTGGCTGGAAACGTTGAAGGCATGGCAGGAAAAAGGCCATAAGATTCCACCCGCCATGCTGACCGTGTGCAACCGGATTGATTGAAACCTCCCGGCGCATAGAACATTTCTTTCTCAAGAAAGATTGCTTGCTTGTCCAACTCAATGCCAGCGGGCAGGTTTTGCGGGTGGATTCGACCATTCTTGACAAGGCCGAAGTCGGCGAGGAGTCATCCAAAAAAGACCAAGCCTACGAGGAGCGATTGAAAGACATCATCGAGCATTCTGGCCTAAGCACTTTGCAGCAATCCGCTTGTTTGGAGATGAAGAAGGAAGAACGCTTGCGGGCCATCGTCGATAACGTCGGCAAATCGAATACGCCGGGGGAGCAGGTGCAAAATGTGATTTCTGTCGCCATGCTCTCGGAAGGATGGGATGCCAAGAATGTAACGCATATATTAGGTTTACGGGCCTTTACCAGCCAGTTGTTATGTGAGCAGGTGATTGGCAGGGGCTTGCGGCGAACGGCTTACGAGAAGGACGGGGAAGGCCGGTTTTTGCCGGAATATGTCAACGTCATTGGGGTTCCGTTTACCTTTCTGCCACATGAGGGCGAAGGTCCGCCACCCCCGCCTCCGCTACCCAAAACCCCGGTGGAGTCTTTATCTGAACGGGGCGAATTCAAGATCGTTTGGCCCAATGTGTTGCGCATTGAGGAAGTGCTGAACCCCGTTCTAACCGTCGATTGGTTGTCTGTGCAAGCTTTGACGCTAGAGCCTAAAATGACCCCCACGGCGGCGGAAATGGCCCCTACGCTGGCGGGCATTCAGGATGTGACCAAGGTAACGATGATTGATCTGCAAAGCCACGCTGAAAACTTCCGCTTTCAGCATTTAGTTTTCCATGCCAGCCGTAAAGCTTACGAAAGCCTTAATTCAAAGTCATGGAAAGGCGAAAAGCATATCCTGATTTTTCAAATCATCCGCATCGTTGAGCAATTTCTCAATTCCGACAAACTTATCATTGCCAGCCTGTTTCATCAGGAAGAGCTACGCAAGCGCATTTTACTGGCGATGACCATTGACCGCATTGTCCAGCACATTTGCCAGTTCATCCGCCAAACCAACACGCAACGGCTAGAGCCAGTGTTCGACCGAGACTCTCCCATAGGCTCCACGGCGGATATGCGGACGTGGTATACCTCGAAGCCGTGCCATCCCACTCTGAAATCGCAAATCAGCCACGCTGTTTTTGATAGCGGATGGGAATCGGCAGCGCTGTTTGCGTTGGATCATGACGGATTGGTACAGGCTTACGCTAAAAACGACCACTTGGATTTTTATGTACTGTACCTGTTCAACGGTGCAATACGGAAATACTACCCGGACTACCTCATTCGCTTGCGCAACGGAAAGGTGCTTGTATTGGAAATCAAGGGTCAAGCGAACGATGAAAGCAAAGCTAAACGGGCTGCATTGGCAAGGTGGATATTGGCAGTCAATGCCAATGGCGGATTCGGGCAATGGTGTCATGATGAAGTGACATCAGATTCAGGCATACGCGATATTCTTGCCAAGCATAATGAAATGTAACCCCCCATGATGCCGCTAAAGCTTTGCATTCCCCTCCTGAACGACAAACGCCAAGATTTCAATAAGCTCGCCCATTTGTGGCAACAAGTGGATGCGGCAGGCGAAAAGGCGCATGTCCATTTCGATTTTTCAAATTGTGACTTTCTACGCCCTAACGCCGTGGCATTTCTTGGTGGTTTGGCTCGCTTAATCGAATATCGGGGCGGACTCCCCCAATTTGAAACAGGGACGATTCGACAAGAAATAAAGACCAATCTTTACCAAAATGGTTTTGCCAATGTGATGAGAATTGATTCGCCGTCTTGGGACGGTAATTCTATCCCATATCGGGAAGACTCTCATGAAGACCAAAATTCAATCGTACATTATCTCAAGTCGAATTGGCTCGGCAAAGGGTGGATCAATGTTGCCCCAACTTTGGCAAATGAGATTGCCGGTCAGATGTGGGAAATTTATACCAATGCTTTTGAACATAGCCAGAGTGCTATAGGGGTTTTCAGTTGCGGCCAGTATTTCCCCAAAAGCCACGAACTGCTGCTTGCTGTAGCGGATTTTGGAGTAGGGATACCATCCAATGTTCGTCACCATGCTGGCAAGCCAATACATGGAAAGGAGGCAATGCGCTGGGCTTTTGCACCGGGCAATACCACTGCTAGGGAATTGCCTTTTCCCCGTGGCATGGGTCTGGATTTGCTGAAAGAATTCATCCGTATCAATCATGGCCATCTTGAAATTTACAGTAAAGATGGTTACGCACGGGTTGACTCAAAGGGGGAAGTTTACGAAAATTTAACCAATTTTTTTGATGGCACACTGGTTCAAGTACGGCTAGTGTGCGACGATACACTATATTTGCTGTCAAACGAGCAAGAGTCATCGCCTTTTTTCTGACAGTTGAGGTTAAATCCATGCAAATCAAGGTTAAGGAATTAGTGGGGGAGAACGCCATGACAAAGGCCGACGGCGAGAAGGTCTATAGCCTTATCCATGAGCCTCTGATTGAAGGTCAAACGGTGGAACTTGACTTTGAGGGCGTGGAAGTATTTGCATCTCCTTTCTTCAATGCGGGCGTGGGCCGGTTGTATGCCGACTTGCAATCGGATGCCCTCAACGCTGGCCTAAAAATTAATCACCTTTCCAGTTTTGGGCAACGTGTTTTGCATCGCGTTCTTGATAATGCTAAAGAATACTACTTAGCCAGCCCCGCTCATCGTCAAGCGATTGACCGCATCGTACAAGACACCGCTTCTGCGATGTAATGTCGCCATCCATTCGCGCCCAAATCGTAGACATACGAGCGGACACCCCAACCACCAGTGACCGTTTCTTTGTCGATACCAATGCGTGGTACTGGCTTTCTTACACACGAGCCTCACAAACTCCAGCTTCACCGCAATCGTACCAACTCACTGACTACCCCGAGTTTCTAAAAAAAGCCCTCAGCGCCAAAGCCAAGTTACATTGTTGTGCTTTAAGCTTTCCCGAACTAGCACACAGAATAGAAAAAGCCGAACGGGAAATTTATGCCGATCAAGCTGGCCGTGACATCAACCCAAAGGAGTTTCGCCACAAGTACACTAGGCAGCACAACAGGGTTGTTGGGCTGATTATAGATACTTGGTCTGACGTTCTTGCCATTAGTTCGCAATTGGATATTACCCTTGATTCAGCGTTCATGTCGGAAGCTCTGTCAATGTTTTCTAAAGTGGGGGTTGATGGTTACGACCTGTTCATGGTCGAGGGGATACGCCGCCACAATATTACGCAGATTGTGACCGATGATTGATCGAGAAGGCGGCAAGAGGCTTTTTGACCTGTTGCGCGACGGGGATACACTGGTAGTACGCTGGATCGACCGATTAGGACGCAACTACGAAGACGTTACCGCGAATATCCGCACATTCATGAAGCGTGGCGTGATTGTCCGCACCGTCATCAACCGCATGGTGTTCGATGGCCCAACTAAAGACCCTATGCAACAAGCAATAAGGGATGCTTTGATTGGTTTCATGGCTGCACAGGCGCAAGCCCAAGCAGAAGCCACAAAAGAGGCGCAACGGGCCGGAATCGCCCACGCCAAAGCCGATGAAAGGAAATATCTTGGCAGAAAGCCCAGCTATTCAACTAGTGATGTGCCGCGAGTGCTAGGGCTTCTTGGTGAAGGGCGGGCAGTATCCGCAATTTCCAAGGAATTGGGTTTGTCCCGGCAAGCCATCTACCGAATTCAGGAGAACCCAAGCGCGGCCATTGCAACCGCCCAAGTATGGGAAGCGTGAGAGGTACGACGGAAGGGATTCCGCCACACTGCGGGCAACCGGAGACCGCCGGATGGTACGGCCAACCCCTGAAATATGGCAATATAGCCGGTGAACCAGCTAGAAAACGTAGTTGAATGCACTTATATTTCACTTACGGCTAAAATTGAGGCAATAAAAAAGCCCTTAGACCAATCTAAGGGCTTGAGTTTATTTGGTAGCAACGGCGGGACTTGAACCTGCGACACCCGCATTATGAATGCGGTGCTCTAACCAACTGAGCTACGTTGCCACGCTATCAGACTGTTAATTATCACCAATTCGGCTTGGTTCTGTCAATATCTTTACGCAAATCCTTCACTGATGTTACGCATGGTGCCAGATGTAGGCCGGAATAAACCCGCCCCGACGGGTGTTTCCGGCGAGGAAAAGCGTGATGCTCTTGCCGGAAACACGGGTAAACGGCCTAGTTCTGGCCTACGGTGCGTAACATCAATCTTTCATTAAAAATCGTTGCGCAATATTTCCACAGCCCGACGGCAAATTTCCCGCCCATAGTCCGTCCACTGGCCTTGGCCCCAATAGCGGTAGCAACTGGTTTGTGCCGTCATCAAGTGGAACAGGGCGTTGCGGTAGCGCGGGTCACTAGGGGCGATGCCGGGTTTTAGAACTTTTTCATGGAACAGCGAACTGGCTTCCTCCATCGGGCCAAGTACGTTTTCGTAGCCCTTCACCCAGGAGATGTCGTTAGTCCAACTGCCTCCTTCCATGTGGAAGCGATGGTCTTCCTTGCGTAGTACCTCAATGGTTTCCGCCAGTTTCTCGGGGCCTGATCCGGCTTCAAAGCGATCCCAGATGGCTTTTTGATGGATCGGTTGGATGACCGGGAAATCGCTCCCTTTGACACCTAGGGCGGACAAATATTCCAAGTACTCGGTGGCATTGAGCATAGGCGTATTCGATCCGCTAGACTCGCGGGTCGCATCGAAAAATTTACCGGGGAACTCGTTCATCATCACCCCGCCATTTTCGCCGTCGGCAATTTGGGTCACCAATGGAGGCACACTGATACCGCCTAACTCCCAGCGTGTCAGGCTTTTCGCCTCGTAAAAAGGTTGCATCTGCGCCACTAGCTTGGTGTCACTGCCTTGCGTTTTGATGATGGCTATGATATCAACGCTTTCGCCTTCGGAGTTCTGGCACACTAGGCGGTGGGGCAAGTGTTTTTTCTCCAGTCCGTGGCCATTTGCCGATTGCTCTACGCTGTGCTCCTGCACCAGCACCCACGTGTAGCCGCAATCACGCAAGGTTTTGATGTATTCGAATGCCACGTCAGGATGGTTGGGCAGCGCCATTTCAGAGGGGGAGAAGCCGCGCACCCGGCTTAACGCTTCTTTGCCGAAAATGGCGGCAAAATGGTGTTGCCATGCCTTGACGTGCAAGCGGAAATCCTGCGACGGGGTGGAAGGAGCGACCGCATGGCCCCAAGGCGCGCCCAGCCACTCCACCGCATGGCGATATTGGTGGTTGCAGGTGACGTTTTTCAGGATGTCAAAAACGTCGTGCAGACCCATTTTCCTCAACCCATGATACAGGGTCCCCGAGTACTCCAGCATCACGCGGGGCTGTTTGCCTTCATGGATCAATTGCGGCACAAATTCGCCGATGCGCTTGTAGCACCAGTGGAAAACACCGGCGTTGTGGTTGTCGCCGATTCCCTGGTTCTCCATCATGTACTGAAGATTGCTGATGATTTCAGCGGTACGCAGGTTCCATCCCCCGGCTGGAATCAACGGCTGGTGCATGTGGAGGGCAATCGCACAGGCACTGTTGATCCGGTCAAAGGGAATGTGGGTTTCATGGGCATAAACCGTGGGCGCCCGTTGTTGCAGGGTCGCTTCGATTTCGGCTTCCTGGCCACAGATATTGGGAAGACCATCAACATATTCGGCTAATTCCGCCATGGATAATTTCTCCGCTGATATTAGGAAGTAGACGGCAGCCACCGTTTCCAGCGGTCTGCCAAGGACGAAAAGTTATAATCTTACACCAACTCGGCCTATTCGATATCGAATAGGCCATTCATAAACGGCGATTGAGCCCTTAGGTCAAATTCGCTTGATCAGGCGCAAAAGGTATATCAGCACTGCGGCACCCACCGTGGCGACGATAAGCTTACCCAACAGCCCGCTTCCCACTGAAATCCCAAGCTTGCCAAACAAAAAACTGCCAAGTATCGAGCCAGTCACACCGACCACGATATCGCCAAGCAACCCGAATCCTCCGCCTTTCATCAACCGTCCGGCCAGCCAGCCCGCGCACAGGCCAACCAAGATAAACCATAAGAAAGCCATGCCCTACCCCCCTTCCAAGCTAAAAATTATTCGTAGCTCCAGCTTTAGGCGATATCCAATAAAGAACATCCCATGCAAAGGCCAAGCCGGTGCTTGGCGCTCCCAGGAGGAACGCCAAGCACCGACTTGGCAAGGTGATTTGCGGAGGGATTGTTCGTGATTTTCGTAGACAATTCATTTCGGTTTGGGTGGATTCATTTTTGGAAATCACCTTAGCCGGTTTCTATAGCAGTTTACCAAATCAAGGCGGAGTTACAAACAAGCCTTAGCCCAAATATGGCTACCGACTTAAGGCGGAACACAGATCGCCAAAGGCTTAACCGTTCGCCCTGAGTCCTGAGCTTGTCGAGGGGGCGGTGGACGGTTAGCCGTTCACGGTTCGACAGGCTCACCACGAACGGCTTAACCTTAAACTGTCCCGCCTTAAGCTTTTAGCCCTAAATATCACATAATCAAGGCGCGACCTTTTTCGTTTGCAGTTGCTTCAGTTGCTCAGGGGTGAGCACTGCATTGATCTCTTTGCGGGCTTTCAGCGCTGTTTCCACCAACTCATCGAATATGACCGTATGTTCTTTGGCTGTCTTGCGGATGGCCGCTTCGTCAGATGCGGGGTTTAGGAACACTTCATGGGTAGCCTTCAGGCTTTCATGCAATTTCGGCCCCAGCTCCTCCATCTTCTGTTGGGCGGCTTGATGGATGCGGGTAATTTTGCCGATCTGCTCATCGCTCAGCTTGATATCGTCGGCAAATTGGAGAACGATGTCGGCGTAGCCTTTCTGCTCCCCGCCACCGTGTCCGCGCATGGCATGCATGTGTTGCATCATCATTTCGCGCATTCCGCCCGCATGTTCGCCCCCGCCAGGCTGCGGCTGGGTGCCTGGTGCTGAGTGCGCGGCATGAGGGTCTTCGACTGCCGACGCGGTCTGGACAAATGAACCTAGGGCGATCAGCGCGGCAAATGTCAGATAAGATAGTTTGTTCATGGTTCGGCTCCTGGCTGGGATTGCTTAAAAGAAACAGTTACGGCCTACATAGGATGATGCGTTTTGCTTAAGACTAACTTAAAGTCTTGCCGTGTTACAGCGTTTTAAACATCAATCGGCTACTTACAGCGTTTTTAATATCGAAGAGTTACTTGTTGGGTTATATCATTTTGCAAAGCAGTTCACACACAGGATAGTTTGATTGAGTGTCCTTTACTATTTTTCTTTGTTAAGAAAAAACACTGTACATGAATGCAAAGCGGGACTCCTAGCGGTGAAAAAAAATGGTGCATAGGCCATTTTGACGGTCAACAAAAGACGTTGCCAAAACGAGGTAAAACGCCTGTTGCACCTAACCGCGTTGAGGTAAGCCCATTAGTGTATTATTATTTGCGTTTAAATGATTGGTTGGCATATATTTATTAAAAGGGTATGTGTAGCATTGGGATATTTTTATGTACAGCATTTTCATCTTTAAAATATACCTAATAAAGGATATTCAGAAAATGTTTCAAGTTAACTGAATATCTTGCCATTTCATTCCAGCTATCAAGTAACTCTT
>CAIZPP010000198.1 GCA_903934875.1 uncultured Methylococcaceae bacterium | reverse complement strand
TAAGAACTGATGTTACGCAGTCATCGCTAGAGGATGGCAACTTGTGGAGTGCGGCGACTCGTCGCCGCTGGACGCAAAAGGTGGCGACGAGTCGCCGCACTCCACAACATCCGGGCTACAGCCTACACGGTTGCGTAACATCAGTTAAGAAAAAACGCTGTACATAAATTCAAATCGGGACTCCTAGCGATGTAGTGACACATAGGACGTTGTTTGTCGGCAACAAAAAATGTTGGCAGAACTATGGCTTACGCCTAGACTGCTCTACCACGTTGAAGAAAGCCCATAAGTGGTTTATTATATGCGGTTAAATAATTGCTTGGCATACATTCATGAAAAAGGGTATGCGAAGCATGGGAAAGTATTTTTGTACAGCATTTTCATCGTTAAAATATCCCTAATAAAGGATATTCAGCTAACGTTTCAAGTAAACTGAATATCTTGCCCTTCCATTCCAGCTATCAAGTAACTCTTCGATATTAAAAACGCTGTATGCCCTACCGTAAATTGCTGGTTGTCGATGACGAAACCCACAATCTGGCTTTGCTGGGTGAAATCCTCAAGGAGGATTACCAACTGAGCTTCGCCCGCAATGGCACCGAGGCACTGGCACTCGTTGCCAAAATCCGCCCCGCGCTGATTCTGCTTGACATTGACCTGCCGGGCATGGACGGCTATGAAGTTTGCCGCCAACTCAAAAGCAATGCGGTCACCGCCAAAATTCCGGTCATCTTCGTCACGGCAAACACGGATATCCAAAGCGAGCAAGCCGGTTTCGAAGCGGGATGCGTAGATTACTTGAGCAAGCCGATATCGCCTTCCATTGTGCGGGCGCGGGTACGCACCCATCTTTCCCTGGTGCACGCCGCCGATCTGGAGGACAGCTACCGTGATGCCGTTTACATGCTTGGCCGGGCCGGCCACCACAACGACACCGACACCGGGGTGCATATTTGGCGCATGGCGGCCTACTCCCGCGTGTTGGCGGAACAAGCCGGTTGGGACCGTGAATCGGCCTCGCTGCTGGAGCTGGCCGCGCCGTTACATGACACCGGCAAGATCGGCATCCCCGACGCCATACTGAAGAAGCCATCCTCGCTGGACCCGGAGGAATGGGGCATCATGCAGACCCATACTGTGATCGGCCACGATATCCTCGTCAAAAGCCAAGCCCCGGTGTTTCAACTGGCCGCTGAAATCGCCCTGAGCCACCATGAGAAATGGAACGGCACCGGCTATCCTGGGGGCTTGGCCGGTCCGGCAATCCCCGAGTCGGCACGCATCGTTGCCATTGCCGATGTGTTCGATGCGTTGAGCATGAAGCGCCCCTATAAGCTGGCATGGCCGCTAGAGCGCGTCTTGAAAACCCTGCGCCAGCAAGCCGGGCAGCATTTTGATCCGACGCTGATTCAGTTGTTCGAAGCCTGTCTGCCTCGGATATTGGAAATCAAAGAAGAGTGGCATAAGCGGGAAGATTCTGAGTGCCTTTGACGAGTTGACCGACTTGGTTTTACAGCATTTTCAACATTAAAGAGTTGCTTGGTAGTGGGTATGATAGCGCAGGTTATTCGGTTAACCTGAAGGGTTAAAGGAATGTCTGTTTTAGTATATTTTTAACTGATGTTACGCACAGGCCCCTGGGCTGTTATCTGCAAAGGATTGCCGATGTGCGAATTCGTTTTGGAG
>CAIZPP010000197.1 GCA_903934875.1 uncultured Methylococcaceae bacterium | reverse complement strand
GAACTTAGTCCCCCAAGCGGGACAGGGAGTTAAAGAAAAGGAAAAAAAGAGGTTCCGGGGGTTGACAAGGTCCTGCTCATAGAAGGATGGGCAAAGGCCGCCAGGCCGTGCCCATCAAACCGCGCCGAGCAAAAGATGGGCACGGCCTAGCGGCCCTTGCCCTTCTACCAATCAGCCGATTTTAGAGTGATACGGAATTGAATCTATATGTTGTCGCACAAACTTAGCGCTATAAAAGCAACATTAAACTGCCTTGAGGCATCTAAGGTTCGGCGCAAGGGGGTTTTGCGTAAGTCATAATCCTGCTGCAAACGTAACTGTCGGGGTTGCCAACCCCGACCGGCGCCACTGGTCAATCGGACATTGCCTTCTTGAACGAAGCGTTACTTTTGGCCTCCTCATCGGCGCTTTGGGCCTTGGCCGACTGCAACGCCACCGTCACGTTTTGGATCGTGCCAGTGAACTGGCTGTCGCTCACCTTGTAGTCCTCTGTCACCGGTGAGCCATCGTCTTCTCCGACATCCGCCGCATCATCTGTGGAGAAAACCATAGGCTGGGTTAATTCAATCCGGCCTTGGCCCACGGGCTGGTTATTGACGAATAGCTTGCCAGTGCCGCCCTTGCCCAGCCCGCCGCCGTCATAAGCAAACTCAAAGCGCAGGGTCGCTTTGCCGGGTGGCAGGGTTTTGGCAGCGACGATGCTGTACCGTTTCAAGCCGAGAAAATTATAGGCATAGATCGGTTTGCCGCTCTTGTCGAGGTACAGGCTCCAGCCGCCAAACCGCCCGCCTTGCGCAAGGATGACGCCCTTGGCCCCTTTTTTCGGGATATCGAGTTCGGCGGTGATCGTGTGGGAGGTATTTTTGATATTAATGAAGGCATTCTCCGACATCCCTTTCATGCCGGGGTAAACGGTCAGCGAAGTGCGCCCGTCCATCAAGTCGGGCCTACCGGCCAGCTTGGCATTGAGCCGTTCGATACTGCGGTCATCAATGGGCAGTACGCGGTTTTTAATGGCCTCCTGAGTGAACAACTCCTGCATCTCCTTCAGCTTCTGCGGGTTCTTGGCGGCCAGGTTCTGCGCCAAGCTGAAATCCTTGCGCGTATCGTAAAGTTCCCACTTGTCTTCAAGCAGTTTAGCCCGAGGCTGGGCTTCCCAAGGCGCCTTATGGATGACACCGGCAAACCAGCCGTCATGGTAGATGGCGCGGTTGCCCATAATTTCAAAGTACTGCGTCTTATGGCGGCTTTCCACCTTGGCATCAGCGAAGCTATAAGCCATGCTCACGCCCTCAACGGGTTCTTGGATAGTGCCATTCACCGACTTTGGCTCAGGCAATTTGGCCGCTTCCAGCACGGTCGGGGCGATGTCGATGACATGGTGGAATTGCGACCGCACTTCGCCTTTGGCATGGATGCCCTTGGGCCAGTACACGACCATGCCATTGCGGGTGCCGCCAAAATTGGAGGCCACTTGTTTGGTCCAAGTGAATGGCGTGTCGCCCGCCACCGCCCAGCCTGCGGCCATGTGCGAGTAAGACAGCGGACCGCCTAGCTCGTCATAATGTTTGAGAATGTCGGCCACGCTCTCCTGCACACCGTTGAAGTAGGTCATCTCATTGAACATCCCATTCATGCCACCTTCGGCGCTGGTGCCGTTATCGCCGACAATGTAAAAGACCAAGGTGTTGTCCAATTGGCCCATGTCGCCGATGGCCTGGACCAGCCGGCCAATCTCAGTGTCGGCGTATTCCCCAAACGCGGCGTAAATCTCCATCTGGCGGGAAAACAGTTTTTTCTCGTCTGCCGACAGCTTGTCCCAATCTTTGATGGCTTCAGGCTTGGGCGCGAGCACGGTGCCTTCGGGAACCACGCCCAGTTTGATCTGTCGGGCTAGTGTCTCCTCGCGCAGCTTGTCCCAACCTTGATCAAATTTGCCCTTGTATTTGGCGATCCACTCCTTCGGCACATGGTGCGGGGCATGGGTCGCACCGGGTGCGAAGTAGAGGAAAAACGGCTTGTTGGGTGTCAGCGCCTTTTGATAGCGCATCCAGCCTATCGCCTGGTTGGTCATGTCCGTCATGAAATGGTAGTTCGGGTCTTGCGGGGTTTCGATCTGGGTCAATCCGTCATAGAGCAAGGGTGACCACTGGTTGGTCTCGCCGCCGATGAAGCCATAGAACTTGTCGAAGCCGGAACGAGTCGGCCACCGGTCGGTCGGGCCGGACGGGCTGACCTCCCAAGCGGCGGTCTCGTGGTTCTTGCCGAAGAAGCCCGTGCCGTAACCGTTCAAGCGCAGCATCTCCGCCAACGGCGCGACATTGTTCGGGCGCTGGCCGGTGTTGCCGGGGAAGCTGGTGGCAACCTCGGTGATGCCCCCCATATTGTTCATGTGGTGGTTGCGTCCGCTGAGCAGCGCGGTGCGCGTCGGCGAGCACAGCGCGGTGGTATGGAATTGGTTGTAGCGCAAGCCTTGCTTGGCCAAACGCTCCACCGTGGGCATTTGGATAGGCCCGCCAAATGCGCTGGACATGCCAAAGCCCATGTCGTCAATCAGCACAATCAGCACATTGGGTGCGCCTTCCGGTGCCTTCACCTCAAAGCGCGGCGGCGGCGTGGCATCACGCGCGTCAAGCACTTTGCTGTGAGGATAATTAGGCTCAGGGATTGGCAGCACACTGCGGTCAAGGGCAATGTTGTCGGCTGCGGGCGCCTGGTACGAAAATAGCGCCGCCAGCATCAAGCCTAGGGCGCAGGGCATCGTAAAATATCTCATGAGGCAATCCTCTTTGCTTTTACTAACTAAAAGGTCTAGTTTATAGTATTTCCGTCAATTGCTACAGCGAAGGACTGTCTAATGATTTACTATGGCGATGGTTCCACATCTCCTGTAAACAAAAAATAATATGAGGCGACTCCCATGAGCAAACCAGTCAGTGAAAACGTCGAATTGGTCAAGAAAGTGATCGCCGGCGAGCAGATTACCACCACAGACTTATTGGGTTTGGTGCTTAAACTAAAGAAAGAGCGAGGTTTTGGCTTGGCCCGCAGGCTATTGGAGAAACACCAAGCCGATTCCTTTAACAGACGAATTCCCGCCCCGGATAACCACCTCAAACGCAAGCTCACCCAGCAATTGAGCCTTTGCACTTACAAAGACCCTGACCTCAATCCACTAAGCAGACTGGAGCGGGCCTTGAAGATTCTCGAAAGCCTGGACGATTTGGATCTGCAATCGCAAGACTGTACCCGTGATCAAGAAACGCTAGGCCAGACCGGGGCTATTTTCAAACGGAAATGGGAGTTGACCAATCAGCCTGCCTATTTGGAAACCTCTTTGGCTTATTACGCACACGGCTATGAGCAGGGGGTTGCCGGAGATTTTGGCTACACCGGTATCAATGCGGCCTTCGTGCTGGATTTGCTGGCCAGTATGGAGAGCAACGAAAGCGAAGGGGATGACAAAAGGAGGAAGGCGCGGCAAATTCGAGAGGACATCGTCGCCGTCCTGGGCGGTCTAGCCAAACAGTCTGGCAATGAGTGGCTCTTGGGGAAATGGTGGTTCTTCGTGACCATGGCCGAGGCCTATTTTGGTTTGCAGCGTTATACAGATGCTCAGCCTTGGTTGCAATCAGCCGCCGCGCTGCCGGACGTGGCGGAATGGGAGTGGGAAACCACGGCCCGTCAATTGGCCCGCTTGCTCAAGCTGCAAAAACCCGCTGACCAGACGACGGCAAAGGCAGTGCTGCGGGAATTTCTTGGGGAACGAGCCGCAGGCTTGGATGCGCTGTTAAAAGGCAAGATCGGTTTGGCCCTGTCCGGCGGTGGCTTCCGCGCCTCGCTGTTCCATATCGGAGTATTGGCAAGACTGGCCGAGTTAGACCTGCTGCGCGATGTCGAATACCTGTCCTGCGTTTCCGGCGGATCTATCATCGGTGCCCATTACTACCTGGAAGTCCGCAACCTGCTTCACTCCAAAGCCGACGCGGACATCACCCGCCAAGACTACCTCGACATCGTCGAGCGGTTGCAAAAGGATTTTCTCGCAGGGGTGCAGACCAATATCCGGGTACGGGTGTTGTCCGACTTTTGGGCTAACGCCAAAATGATTTACTCCAACGATTATTCCCGCACCAACCGGCTAGGCGAACTCTACGAAGAGATGCTCTTCTCCCGTATACAGCCCGCGCCGACGGCAACCGGGGAATTTATTCTGAGTGACCTTAAAGTCCAACCCAAGGACGAAACAGCGGGGTTTTCGCCCAAGGATCAGAATTGGCGGCGGGCGGCCAAGGTACCCATTCTGGTACTCAACGCGACCCCGCTGAACACCGGTCACAACTGGCAGTTCACCACCACGTGGATGGGGGAACCGCCTGCCGAAGCCGGTTCGGAAATTGATGCCAACTATCGCTTGCGGCGCATGTACTATGAGGACGCACCGGCACCCCACGACAAGATGCGCTTAGGCTACGCAGTGGCGGCATCTTCCTGTGTGCCCGGTTTGTTCGAACCATTGCCTTTAAACGGACTTTACAAGGACAAAGCCGTCAGGCTGGTTGACGGGGGTGTGCATGACAACCAAGGGGCTGCGGCGCTACTGGAACAAGGCTGCACCGTCCTGCTGGTCAGCGATGCCAGCGGGCAGATGGATGCGCTGGACGAACCCGGCAAGGGCCTGTTGGAGGTGCCGTTACGGGCCAACAGCATCTTGCAGGCGCGCTTGCGCGAGAGCCAATACCAAGATATTGATGCCCGAAGGCAGTCCGGGCTGCTGCAAGGCCTCATGTTCATCCACCTCAAAAAAAAACTGGAAGGCCAAGTTGTGGATTGGATCGACTGCCAAGACCCTAGCGATCCGGTCACCGCCGATCCGTTATTGCCCTATGGCATACAGCGGGAGGTTCAAGCGAAACTGGCAGCGGTGCGCACCGACCTTGATTCGTTTTCCGATGCCGAGGCTTATGCCTTGATGCACAGCGCCTATGCGATGACGAAACATGCACTAACGGATTCCTTGCCAAGCTTGGGCTTCGAGACCGAATCGCCGAAACCTACCCCGTGGAAATTCTTGGAGATCGAAGAGGAAATGCGCAGGCCGGGCCTAGACACTCCGCTGATGCGCCAACTCAAAGTGGCAGACAGGCTATTCCTGAAAGTTTGGTCGCTGTCAAAACGACTGCAATTCATTGGGAGACTGATTGTCATCTCATTATTGGCTTTGCTAGGGTTGCTGGCCTATCAATGGTGGAGTGTGCCGTTTACCTTTACCTGGGGGCAGATTATCTCGGCATTGTTCATGCTCGCCTTGGCTACCAGCATGTGGAAACCCATCCTTGACTGGGTTCAATACCGCAAAACGGCGCAAGACATACTAATCGGCTTGGGGATGGTTTTTCTGGGTTCGTGGTTGGCAAAACTCCATTTAAAAGTTTTTGACCAGTGGTTCCTCGCGCAGGGCCGGCTGGACGAACTCAAAAAGCAGGGAAAGTAAGTACCGGCGAATAACTTAAACAATCCAAACGGTTCGCTTAAACACCAACTTTCGGGTTCGGCCCCGTCAGTTTGGATTCACATGTTGCGTATGCCCTTCAAGCTAAAAAGTTTAACCATGGGTAACCTTGATATTCGGATTTTTGGCCTGGCCTTACTGCCTGCGCTGCTTTCGTGCTGTGGATGGAAAGGCGGGTGGCTAACTACCGTAGGGCCAGATTACACAACGCCCCCGTTGCAGACAGCGGCGCATTGGAATTTCTCCCATGATAGTAGTGCTATGCCGATTGCCCATAGTGGCAACCCATCTGAACTCAAGCGTAGTGATATGCTGATTGCCCATAGTGGCGACCCCTCTGAACTCAAGCGGTGGTGGGAGCGTTTTAATGATCCTGTCCTTGCCAAGCTGCTGGCGGCGGCGCAACAGGTAAACGCCTCCATCGCCATAGCCAAAGCCAATATCGTGCAAGCCAGGGCCAGCTTTATTGAGGCCAATGCCTCAGTGCTTCCCAACTTGGATGTCAATGCGGGAGCCACCCGTGGCGGCTTCGATATCCAAAACATCGACATCGGCAACAAATCCTACGGTTTTCCCAACATTGATTATACTATGTATAAGGGCGGTGCCCAGTCCAATTGGGAGATCGACCTGTTCGGCGGATTGGCGAGGCAGCAGGAGGCATCCCAAAGCCAGCTTGATTCGAAAAACGCAAAATGGCACGACGCACGGGTGGCTGTGGCGGTGGAGGTGGCCAATGCCTATGTTGCCTATAGGCATTGTGAGGTGCGCGTGAAATTAGCGCTAGCCGACGCCAAGTCACGCGACGAATCGGCCCGGCTTTCTGCCATCATGGGACAGGCTGGCTTCAGTGCCCCGGCAGATGTCGCCTTGGCCCATGCCACCGCTGATGACGGAAACCGGACGCTGCTGGAACAGCGGGCGCAATGCGAGCGTTCGGTCAAGGGCTTGGTGGAAATGACTGGCTTGGCAGAACGGGAAGTCCGTCAGCTATTGACAGGAACGCCCGAGCGGGTGGCCAGGTTGCCCAGCCCGCCCGTGTTCCGTATGGATGCTGTGCCTGCCCGTGCGTTGTTGCAGCGCCCTGATGTGGCTGCGGCCGAGCGCGATATGGCGCAAGCCTGTGCCAATGTAGGCGTGGAGAGGGCCAAGCAATTCCCCAAATTGACACTGACCGGGAACATTTCCCGCATGATGGCAAACATAGACATCAGTGCGGTGTCGTCGATTGGCCTTGGGCTGCAAACATGGTCCATCGGTCCTACACTGAGCCTGCCGCTGTTTGATGCGGGCAAGAGGGCTGCCAATACGAAGGCGGCCCAGGCCCAATACGAGGCGAGTGTGGTCAGTTTTCGCGCTAAAGTGCGGATCGCCGTGAAGGAGGTTGAAGATGCCTTGGTGCGCTTGCTTAGCATCGAACAGCGCCTGCCCTATGCCCGTGCAGCCGAAGACGACTACCAAAAAAGCTTCACGGCGCAGCAAGCGCTTTACCGGGCCGGCCTAGGCAGTCTGATCGATGCCGAGTCCGTCCGCCGCAACGCCATTGCCGCCCAAATCAACGTAGCGGAGTTGGAGCTAGAGCAAGTGAACGCCTTGATTGCCCTCTACCGGGCGGCCGGGGGCAATTGGGAAGATGGCAAAGCCGCGCCAAAATCAGTGCCGGAGTAAGGTCATGACAAAAACAAAACTAGGCTTCGTCATCGTCATCTTGGGCTTGATTATCGGTAGCGTCACTGCCATCAAGCACTTTAAACCGCCTGACCAGCCAAAAACCACGGAGGAACCCACCCCGTCCCTCAGTGTCAAGGTGATTACCCCCGCGCTGCGCGAATTCCCACTTTCCCTGTCTGCCTATGGTTCCGTGGCCGCTTGGCAGGAAGCCATTATCGGTGCCGAAGTCAACGGCCTGCGGCTGGCCGATGTCAGGGCGCAAGTGGGTGAAACGGTGAGAAAAGGTCAGGTCCTGGCAGTTTTCGACGACAAGACCGTGCTGGCCAGCGTGGCCCAGAGCCGGGCGGCAATGGCCGAAGCCGAAGCCAACTTGGCAGAAGCCCGGCTCAAATCTGAACATGCCCACCAAGTGGCGGGTACCGGCGCAATGAGTGAGATGCAGGTGGTCCAGTACCTGACCGGCGAAAAGACTGCCCAGGCCAGGCTGCAGTCGGCCAAAGCCCAATTGGACACCCAGTTATTGCAGCAGAACAACACACGGGTTTCGGCCAGCGATGACGGGGTTGTGTCTTCCCGCACGGCCACGCTAGGCGCAGTGGTCAACTCAGGGCAGGAACTGTTTCGTTTGATCCGACAGAACCGGCTGGAGTGGCGGGCAGAAGTCACCACTGACGAACTGGCACGACTCAAACTCGGCATATCCGTCACCGTCACGCCGCCGGGTTTTACCGACATCACCGGCAAAATCCGCGCCATAGCCCCTACTATGGATGCCCAGAACCGGAAGGCATTGGTTTATGTGGACCTGCCAGGGGCTGCCTCACATGGACTGCGCCCTGGCATGTTCGCCCAAGGTGAATTTCATCGGGGAGTGAGTACCGGGCTGGGTCTGGCACACGATGCGATCTTCTCGCGTGATGGTTTCAGTTATGTGTTCCGCCTCGGCAGGCAGACCGGAGACTTGGCCCAAGTGACCCAAGTCAAGGTGCAGACGGGCCGTCATATCGACGATTGGGTGGAAATTCTATCTGGCCTCAATCAGCAAGACCGGATAGTGGCTAGCGGTGCCGCTTTCCTGAGTGACGGCGACAGGGTGAAAGTGGTGCAACCATGAACGTGTCAGCTTGGAGCATCCGCAACCCCATCCCAGCAGTCATGTTGTTTGTGCTGTTGACCTTCGGCGGGTTGATTGGTTTTAAGGCCATGAATGTGCAAAACATCCCGGATATGGATTTGCCTGCGGTGAATGTTTCCTGCACCCTGCCGGGCGCCTCGCCCTCCGAGTTGGAAACGGATGTGGCACGCAAGATCGAAAATGCCATCGCCACCGTGCAAGGATTGAAGCACATCACGACCAAGGTGCAAGACGGCAGCGTCAACATCCTCGCTGAGTTCCGCTTGGAAAAGCCCGTGCAGGAAGCAGTCAACGATGTGCGCTCCGCCGTTTCCATGGTACGCTCCGAGTTGCCGGACAATTTGCATGACCCCGTTGTCACCAAGCTGGACTTGGCAGGCGGGCCGATCCTGGCCTATACGGTCGGCTCCGCGCAGCTTGATGACGAGGCACTCTCTTGGTTTGTGGACAATACCGTAAGCAAGCGGCTCCTCGCCTTGCGCGGGGTGGGTTCGGTGGATCGGGTCGGTGGTGTGGACAGGGAAATAATGGTCGCCCTAGACCCGGTAAAGCTCCAATCGCTAGGCGTCACCGTCGCTGATATCTCCCACCAACTCCATTTGGTGCAAGGGGAGAGCGCGGGCGGACGCACCGAATTGGGCGGTGGCGAGCAACTGGTGCGCACCTTGGCCAACATGAGTTCGGTGGAACAACTTCGGTCCCTTGAATTTTCACTCGCCGACGGCCGTCGCATTCGCCTCGGCCAAGTCGCCACAGTCAACGACACCGTGGCCGAACCGCGTGCCTTGGCACTGCTCAACGGCAAGCCAGTGGTGGGCTTTGAGGTGGCGCGCAGCAAGGATTCCAACGAAGTGGAGGTGGCTGTCGCAGTGCAGAAGGCCATCGCCGAATTGCGCATGACCAACCCGGATGTCGAATTCACCGAAGCCTTCAATCTGGTTATCCCGGTGGTGCAATCTTTCCAAGGTTCCATGCAGATGCTTTACGATGGTGCCATTCTGGCTGTGTTGGTGGTCTGGTTTTTCCTGCGTGATTGGCGGGCCACGCTGATTTCCGCAGTCGCCCTGCCGCTGTCGGCGATTCCAGCCTTTCTGGGCATGTACTACCTAGGGTTTTCCCTTAATGTGGTGACATTGCTGGCGCTGTCCCTAGTGATCGGGATTCTGGTGGATGATGCCATTGTCGAGGTGGAAAACATCATGCGCCACTTGCGCATGGGCAAAACCCCTTACCAAGCCGCCATGGAGGCGGCGGATGAAATTGGCATGGCGGTGATCGCCACGACGCTTGCCCTGGTTGCGGTATTTTTGCCCACGGCTTTCATGAGCGGGGCTGCCGGGCTTTTTTTCAAGCAGTTTGGACTGACGGCAACCTTGGCGATACTGGCCTCTCTCGTTGTCGCACGCTTGATCACCCCGATGATGGCGGCTTACCTGCTAAAAGTCACCGCCGAGCACATTGAGTCAGAGGGGCGCATCAAGCGCATCTATATGAGTGCTGTGGCATGGTGCCTTAAGCATCGCTTAGCCACCATCATCGGCGCGGCGGCATTTTTCATTGGCACACTTGCACTGACCCCGCTTTTGCCTAAAGGGTTCATACCGCCGGACGATGACCCGCAGACCCAGGTGGCAGTCGAATTGTCGCCAGGGGCCACTTTGGCCCAAACCCAGGCTTCGGCAGAGGAAGCCCGCAAGCTGGTGGCCGGGGTGCGCTACGTCAACAGCGTTTACACCACCATAGGCGGCGGCTCCGCCGGTGGCGACCCCTCGGCTGCCCAAGGTCCAGGCGAGGTGCGGAAGGCCATGCTCACCGTGCTGCTGGCTGACAGCAAGGATAGGCCGGTTCTTAAAGATACCATCGAACATAATATCCGGGACGTGCTCCACGCTTTGCCAGGGGTTCGGACCAAGGTCGGGCTGGGCGGCGGGAGCGAAAAATACGTCCTGAATTTGGGCGGCGACGATCCACAAGCTTTGGGCTTGGCCGCGCGTTCCGTGGAACGGGAGCTTAGAACCGTTGTCGGCTTTGGAGCCATCACGTCCAGCGCCGCCCTAGTCAGGCCCGAGCTTGCCATTCGTCCCGACTTTGCCCAAGCCGCCGATTTGGGTGTCACCACGGATGCCATCAGCGAAACCCTACGTGTCTCAACCGTCGGGGACTATGATGCCGCACTGCCCAAGCTCAATATGGACCAGCGCCAAGTGCCTATTGTAGTCAAGCTTACTGCCAACAGTCGGCAAAATCTGTCGGTGCTGGAACGCCTCGCCGTCCCTTCAAACAAACCCGGAGTGGGTACCGCAATGGTGGGACAAGTGGCGCATCTACAGTTTTCCAGCGGGCCTGCTGTGATTGACCGCTATGACCGCGCCCGTAACATCAATTTTGAAATTGAGCTTGCCCACATGGATTTGGGTGACGCAGCCAAATTAGTGCAGGGCTTAGCCAGCATCCGCAACCTGCCTCCCGGCGTGAAGCAGATCAGTGCCGGTGATGCCGAAGAGATGGCCGAGCTATTCGCCAGTTTCGGCATTGCCATGCTAACCGGGGTGCTTTGCATATTCATCGTATTGGTATTGCTGTTCAAAGACTTCCTGCAACCGATTACTATCTTGGGGGCGCTGCCCCTTTCCTTTGGCGGAAGCTTCGTGGCACTGCTGTTGACGGGCAAGGGACTGTCCATGCCGTCCCTGATCGGTTTAATCATGCTCATGGGCATCGCGACAAAGAACTCCATCCTACTGGTCGAATACGCTATCGTTGCCAGACGTGACCACGGCATGAACCGCCTGGACGCAGTCCTGGATTCCTGCCGCAAACGAGCCAGGCCCATCGTCATGACATCCATCGCCATGGCGGCCGGCATGCTGCCGATTGCCTTGGGCACGGGGACGGCGGACTCGCCTTTCCGCAGTCCCATGGCGATTGCGGTCATCGGCGGGCTGGCGACCTCTACTTTCCTAAGCCTCTTCGTCATCCCCGTGGTTTACACCTATCTGGACGATCTGGAAAACTGGATCAGGGGTTTTTGGTGCCGGGAGATGGAGACTGAAGCAGGCAATATGTAGGGGTTCATGCAGCATTTTCAACATCAAGGGTTACTTGATAGCTGGAATGAAAGGGCAAGTTATTTGGTTAACTTGAAACTTAGCTGAATATCCTTTACTAGGTATATTTTAAAGGATACTCAATCAAACCATCCTGTGTATGAACTACTTGCAAAATGATATATCCCAACAAGTAACTCTTCGATATTAAAAACGCTGTAAATACGATGACCACACCGACAAACCACAAGACACAGCCGCCCGGCCCTAGGTATTTGATCCCCCATCTGTTGTCCTATTTTCGCCAGCCATTGAAGTGTTACCAAGTCTTGGCAATCCGGCACGGCCAACCCTTTTCGGTGCCATTCCCTTTGGGGGG
>CAIZPP010000196.1 GCA_903934875.1 uncultured Methylococcaceae bacterium | reverse complement strand
CGTCGCCGCGTTTTGCCTCCAGCGGCGACGAGTCGCCGCGTTTTGCCTCCAGCGGCGACGAGTCGCCGCACTCCACAAGTTGCCATCCTCTAGCAATGACTGCGTAACATCAGTTAACAAGTAACAATACCTTCGCCAAGCTGGTGCTTGGCGCTCCCAATGGGAACGCCAAGCACCAGCTTGGCCTTTATATCGGCGGTTCTGTGCCGAAATTGGAGGTCTCTCACGGCATTGGCGAAGGTATTGAAGTAACTATTCGAGGTTAAAAACGCTGTACACACACATCGCGGCTATAAACCGCTCCTGCGGCAGGCATTGCCCTGCTAATGGACGGCTTCAAGGCGGGACTTGGCGTCTGCCGCGTCTTTGGCGGCGGAGTCCGTATTGTAGCGGTTTGCGTTAGTGACCGCAGAATTCAGGTCGGCCTCGGGCTTGCCCAGCTTCTTCGCCAGTTCGGGATTGGATGACTTGGCCGCCTCAATGTGTTGCAAGGCCTTGCTGGCGTGTTCGCCCACGGCTTTTGCGTCCCCCACCGACTGGGCCGCTTCTTTGGCGTGTTGCAGCGCTTCTTGCGTGTGTTCGTTGGCAGTGGCGGCCTGCCACTGAAAAGCGGCGGCAAGCAGGGCCGCCGAACCGATGTAAAGGTTTTTTTTAGTCATCATACAGCGTTTTCAACCTCAAAGAGTTACTTGGTAGTGGGTATGATAGCGCAGGTTATTCGGTTAACCTGAAGGGTTAACTGAATGTCTATTTTAGGTATATTTTTAAGATGAAAATGCTGTACATAAAGATTTATCCATGCTTCACATACCATTTTCATATTGGTTGAAACAAATATCTAGCAACAACCATAAGCCTTATCAATTAGCCGATTGATGTTGAAAACGCTGTAGTAATGCAATGCTTTCCTGGGTTGATTCCCATTGCGGGCGGTTGGTGTGCAAATTTTTTGCATAAATTGCCAAACTACGGCTGTAAAGTGCCTCGGCCTTGGGATAACGGCCAGTGGCGGCAAAAATTGCCGCAAGTTGGCTTAGGCTCTCTGCCACAGCAAGATGCTGCGCACCCAAAACCTGCTCACGGATCGCCAGCGAGCGTAAAAAGCGCTGTTCTGCCGAGGAATAAAGCCCTTTATTCAAATCAAGCAGGCCAAGATAATGCAGGCTTTCCGCCACGGCCGGATGGCTAGCCCCGTGCCTCCGCTCAGTAATCGCCAGCAAGCGTTTGAATACCGACTCGGCCCGCGAATACTTTTTGCTGCTGAAAAATAATACTGCAAGATTATGCAGGCTCCCGTCCCTATCGGGACGCTCCGTGCCGTTTACTTTTTTCCGCATTGCAAGGGGACGGATATGAGCCAGCCGGGTATGCGGGCATGGTTCCCGCGCATCGCCGGTCAAGTAGGGCTTGTGCAAAACCCTATGTGCAGGCCGTGCACCGCGGGGCAGAGAAGTCGGGCATAGATGCCTTGCTACCTCAACAAAGTCTGGCCGTAGGAAATGCTCGGTTGAATCCGGGCTGGGTGAATTATAAGCAAAATCCAGACAGGGAGCTGGCTCGACGGAATCCAAGCTAGGGCAGTCATCAGCAACATCCAGACAGGGAGCAGGCTCGGCGCATTCCGAACTGGCGGCATGGCCGGTAAACTCAGGCTCTTTTTCTGGCTCCACCCGTCCGTAGTGCTGTTGCGGAACTGCCGCCCCTTCATCTTCAGCAAGGCTGGCCGGATTGGCTACTGGATAGAGTGCGGCGGCTTCTGCGGAAAGTCGGTTGACAAGATTGGAAAACAGGGATTTTAATGTATGCACGGCACTTCTTATTTTTCCTTAAGCCGTGGCATTAACTCGGCCAGATTGCAGGGCCGGGTGCGGTAGTCAAGTTGGTCTTTGATTAAGCTATCCCAACCAGTCCGGCACGCCCCGGAAGAACCCGGCAGACAGAAGATGTAAGTGCCGTTGGCAACCCCGGCAACAGCACGGGATTGCATGGTGGAGGTGCCGATTTCCCGAAACGAAATGGCGCGGAAAGTTTCGCCGAATCCGTCCAGTGTTTTGTCGAAGAGAATTTTGATGGCCTCGGGGGTGCCGTCCCTGCCGGTCACCCCAGTGCCCCCCGTGCTAATCACCACCTGCACCGCCGGGTCGGCTATCCACTGCGACACCACGGCGCGGATCAGGTAAATATCGTCAGGGACGATGCGCTTTTCCGCCAAACGGTGGCCTGCCTCCAGCAGGCGCTGGACTAGGGTAAGCCCCGAGGTGTCATTTTCCTCGGCACGGGTGTCGGAAACGGTCAGGACGGCGATATCCAGAGGAATAAACTGTCTTTCACCGGCCATCGTCACAGCCCTCCCGCCGCAGCGCCCAAGTAACGCTGTTTGATGGCCTTGGCCAGATCATGCACCACCATGGCGTAATGGGTGCTATGGTTATAGCGGGTGATCACAAAAAAATTGTGCAAGCCCAGCCAATATTCGTCGCCGGCATTGCCACGCAATAACAGCAGGCTCAGTTTATCGCCAGCGGGCACCTCGCTTCCGGGGTAGATGCCCACAGCAGCCAGTTCGGGCAGGGAATATTGCTGGTCATAGCCCGTGGGCAGGGCCACATCAGCCGGCACCAAGGCCTGCACCACGACGGGTTCGCCAGGGTGCCAGCCGTGTTCGGAGAAATAATTGGCGATGCTGCCAACGGCATCGTCGGGATGCCATAGGTCGCGCCGACCGTCGAGGTTATGATCCACCGCCCACTTCAGGAAGCTGCCCGGCATAAATTGCCCCAAGCCCATCGCGCCGGCGAAAGAACCGCGCAACTCTAGGGGATCGATGTTCTCGGTCTGCACCATCACCAGAAAATTCTCCAACTCCTCGGTGAAATAAGCACTCCGGCGGGGGTAGTCGAAAGCCAGCGTGGTCAGGGCATCCAGCACCCTGTCCTTGCCCATGTTGCGGCCATAGATGGTCTCCACCCCCATGATGCCGAGGATATATTCTGGCGGTACGCCATAGCGTTCCTCGGCCTGCCTTAGCGCCGGGGCGTGGCGCCGCCAAAACGCCACGCCGCTTTCGATATGCAGTTCGGTCAGGAACTGGGCGCGGTACTTGGACCACGAACCCTGCCGGGGCTTGCCTTGGCTAGGCCCGCCCTGTCGGTTCATGTAATCCAGCGTCCATTGCCTGCGATGGGCCTGCGAAAACAAGCCATAAAGATAGTTTCGGGGTATGCCATGCACGGCTTCCATGTGTAAGATAAATCCATCCAACTGGGGGTAACCCGCAAAATCGCCAGTAACCCGGCTGGCGGAGAAATGCCCCGGCAGCGTTGTCGGCCTAGCCTCGGTTCGCGTTTCGGTTGGATGGGGTTGCACGGGCTGTACGGGAGTGACCGCTTTGTGGCTGGTGCAGCCTCCCAACGTGAGTAATAGCAAGAGAGCTTCGATTTTCATGATTGTTGATACAGCGTTTTTAATATCGAATAATTACTTGACTGATGTTACGCTTGGAGTGGCAAAGTTTGCTTTGCCTGTCAAGGCAAGCCTTGACACGCCAAAATTAATCGCCGTAGGTCGGCAATCCATTGCCGATGCTACTGGCTTGCTTGATGGCATAGGCCACGTCCAGCGCTTGGCGGTTTTCCCTGATATCATGCACCCGGAATAGCTTGACCCCCGCCATGACACCTAGCGCCGAGGTCGCTACGGTGGCGGAAACCAGTTCGCGGGGACTGGCCTCATTGCAAATTGCCCCCATGAAGCGTTTGCGGCTGGTTCCCAGCAGCGTGGCATAACCCGTCGCCGTGAACCGGTTGAGATTGGCCAACAAAACTAGATTGTCGCTTTGGCGTTTGCCAAAGCCTATGCCGGGATCGAGAATGATGTGTTCACGCGGGATTCCCGCCGCTTGCGCCGCTGCAGCCCGTTCCAGCAAAAAACCAAGCACCTCTTCGACAACGTCCCGGTAGTGTGGACTGTCCTGCATAGTGCGGGGGGTTCCCTGCATATGCATCAGCACCACCGGGGCACCGCTCTCTGCGGCAAGGTTTAACAGCCCGGGGTCTCCCCGCCCTGCGGTGATATCATTGATGATGCTGGCACCTGCGTCCAGCCCCGCCGCCGCGACTTCCGCCAGACTGGTGTCAAGGCTGATCAGGATATCGCCTTGGATAGAATGCCGCAAGGCTTCAATCACCGGGACGATGCGGGCAATTTGTTCGGCGGCGCTGGTCGGGAAAGCACCGGGCCGGGTGGACTCAGCGCCCACATCAATCAGGTCGGCCCCCTGCCTGACCATGTCTTGGGCGTGGAGCAAGGCGCGTTCCGGGTCGGAAAACAGCCCGCCGTCGGAAAAGCTGTCTGGGGTGACATTGAGAATGCCCATAATGAGGGGCCTGGGCCTTTGCATAATTTCCGCGAACACAATCAAAAACTCCCCAAAGTTAGATATCTTATTTTAACCCACTCATTTCCCGCCGGCTTTCGAATTCGTAAAATATTTATGGTTGGACAAAAATTTACGTTCCCTTATGATGGAGGGAGTAAAATCATAATTGATGATACGCTTAGGTCGGCAAAGGGTTGCCGACCTAAGACGATTCGTTTTGGAGCGTCAAGGCTTGCCTTGACAGGCAAAGCGGGCTTTGCCACTCCATGCGTACCATCAGATAATAATACATCGTCTTTATGAGCGCCGGACAAGTAACCGTGAACGTACAGTCCCTTAATCGAGAAGCTCCGAAGCCAACCGAGGGTGGTATTTTGGTCGTTGATGACGACCCCGCAGGTCTGCAACTGTTAGTCGATCTGCTGAGCGAACAGGGCTATCAGGTCCGGCCTGCCAATAGCGGCGAGTTGGCTTTGCGTTCTGCCGCCAACCGACTCCCTGAATTAATTTTACTGGATATCCAAATGCCGGGCATGGACGGTTACGCGGTTTGTCGTTGCTTGAAGAGCGACCCACGGACCCGAGACATTCCCGTGCTTTTTCTCTCCGCGCTGCATGACACTGAGAGCAAGGTGCTGGGCCTGAAAGCCGGCGCGGTGGATTTTGTGACCAAGCCATACCAAGCCGAAGAAGTGCTCGCCCGAGTGAATACCCATCTGCTGTTGGCGCGCACCCACAATGCCTTGGACGCGATGTGTTTGCAACTGACGGAACGGGTGGTCGAACGCGGCACCGACCTTGCCGCCATGTCCCAGGCGCTACACGCCAAGGTTGCGGAACACCGGGAAACGGTCGTAAAGCTGCGTCTGGCCAGCAAGGTGATCGAGTCCGCCGGTGACGCTATCGTCATCACCGAAAATCGAGGGGAGGTACTGTCTGTGAATCCGGCGTTTACCGCCATCACTGGTTACCAAGCTGGGGAGATTGTCGGCCAACCGCCAAAAAAGCTCCTGTGCCACCGCTACTCCGATGATTTTACCGGGGTGCTTGCCGCCACCTTAGCGTCCTGCGGTACTTGGTCCGGCGAGGTGTGGATACAACCCAAATTCGGCAAAGCACGGCCTGTCTGGTTAAACATCTCCAGCGTCCAGAACGAACAGGCTGCCACGACCCACTATGTGGGCATTTTTTTTGACATTTCGAACATCAAGAAAGCCCAAGCCCGCATCGACTATCTTGCGCATCACGATCTGTTGACAGGCTTGCCTAACCGCATCCTGCTGCGGGACCGGTTCGAAATGGCTGCCACCTTGGCCACCCGCCAAAACCGGCCCATTGGTTTGCTGTTCATTGACTTGGATAACTTCAAAAGCATCAATGACTCGCTAGGCCATCCCTCCGGCGACAAATACCTGCAATCCATTGCCAAGCGCATCAAGCGATCCATTCGCAATTCGGATTCGCTATGCCGCCTTGGCGGCGACGAATTCATTGCGTTGATCACCCACATCAAATCGAAGTCCGACCTATTGGCGATTGCCAAAAAAATCATGGCCTGCATCATCGCGCCGGTAACGATTGATGGCAATGAATTGCAGCGCTCCGCCAGTGTTGGCATCGCAGTCTATCCCGATGACGGGCTGGATATCGACACGCTGGTCAGAAAAGCCGATACTGCAATGTATAAGGCCAAAGAGCAGGGCCGCAATCAAAGCGCTTACTTCAGCGAACACATGGACCAGCAACTTGAATACAAGCTCAACTTGGAGTGCGCCCTGCACCAAGCGCTGGAACGAAAGGAGTTTGTCATGCGCTACCAGCCCCAGGTCGATTTGGTCACCGGTAAAATTGTCGGGCTGGAGGCTCTATTGCGCTGGCAGCGTCCAGGTGTGGGCGAGGTGGCACCCGGTGTCTTCATCGCCTTGGCCGAGGAGTCGGGGCTGATCGTCCGGCTTGGCAAATGGGTGGTTGAGGAAGCCTGCCGACAAGCCCGGCAATGGGTAGAATTGAATGTGTGTGTCCCCATCGCCATCAACGTTTCCGCGACCGAACTGCGGCGCGGACATGTCGCCAATATGGTTGATGATGCGTTGAGAAATAACGGCTTGGCTGCGGCTTGGGTGGTGGTGGAAATCACTGAGACCGGGTTGATCGACGATACCGACCAAACCCGCTTGATGCTGGAATATTTGGGGAAGCAGGGTGTGCATCTGGCCATTGACGACTTTGGCACAGGTTATTCGAGCTTCGCCTATCTGCGCCGGTTTGCCATCTCGCAAGTGAAAATTGACCAAAGCTTCATCGCACGCATGACGGAGAACTCCGAGGACCACGCCATCGTGAACGCCATCATCCAACTGGCCAATATACTGCACATACCCACCGTCGCCGAAGGCGTGGAAACCGAGGCGCAGCGCCAATTATTGATAGCATGCGGTGGACAGGTTGGACAAGGTTACTTATTCGCCAAGCCGCTGTTGCCCGAGGATGCGACTGCTGCGTTGCGCAGGGGGTATTGCGGGGGGTGCGATTAAAAGTGATACTGGAGTGCAAGGCCTGCCTTGCGAGGGCATCTACTCCCTTATCACTCTAAAAATGGTTGATTGGTAGGATGGGCAAGGGCCGCTAGGCCGTGCCCATCAAACCGCACCGACCAAGATGGGCACGGCCCGTGGGGGCCTTTGCCCATCCTTATACACTTTGTCCAATTTTGTAGTGATTAGGGAGTAGGATGAATAACGAACCCCCCAGCATTCTCGACCAGTAGG
>CAIZPP010000195.1 GCA_903934875.1 uncultured Methylococcaceae bacterium | reverse complement strand
TGGAGGCAAAACACGGCGACGAGTCGCCGTACTCCACAACATCCGGGCTCCAGCCTACACGGTTGCGTAACATCAGTGATTAAGTTTGCAATCCGCTAACACGATAGGCGAATGCGACGATATCCAAACTTGGCTGTCGTACATTGATGAAAGCGATTGCAATACCGTATGGTCTTTTCCTGTCCCGGCGGGCTGGCCGCCTTCAGCTTCGACCAATCAGGATTAAGAAAAATCGTTTTCTCGGTCAACAGTTCATAAAGCCAGTTTGCCGCCGGGTAATAGTCATCTTGATATATTACTGCCGACATGGCAAGTAGGTTAGGCTTGACGCGGAAATACGTCATATCGACCTCCTCGCCCCGAGATTCCTTGACTTCGGGATACAAAGAGGACGTTCCGTCGGATTCACGCCGCAAAATATGATGCCAATCCGCAGGTTCGCCGTTCCCATCTTGCAAGCCGTCCTTGGTCCAAATAGGCACAGCCGATTTGGAGAAAACATATACCAATTCGTGTTTGACCCTCAGTTCGCGCTCGTTGATAAGTTGCAAGCACAATTCATAGCGGATATGGGTAGGCCACCGATCCGGGCAATTCCTTAACTCCTCCTGCCAGGGCTGAATTCCTTCGCCGCGCCAAGAATCAGTACAAATTGAATCGACAAGCTGTTGGCATATTTCCTCAGGCAAACGGGCTTCCACTGCAAACGAAAAATCATCGCCCTGCTGGGCAAAGATCAATTGGCGGAAACTGCTGGCACGGATGGGTTTGTCTGTGCTTTTGACCAAAAATACATTGGTTAAATTATCCGCCCTGAGCAACTCCCCCAATAACACAGGAATATCCAGCAAAGTGGTCTTCCCCGCACCATTGGCCCCAACGATGACTTGAAATTCACGCAGATCGACGGCGAGTCGCTCAAAGCAGCGGTAATGGGTGGCTTCCAAGCGGGTAATCATGGCAGGTGTTTGGTTATGTGTTACAGCGTTTTCAACATCGGATAGTTACTTTATAGCTGGTATGAAGGGGCAGGACATTCGGTTAACTTGAAGTGCTAACTGAATATCCTTTATTTAGGTATATTTTAAAGATGAAAACGCTGGACAAATATTTTTTTCCATGCTTAACATACCCTTTAAAAATGTATACCAACCAATCATTTCAACGCATATCATAATGTATTTATGGGCTTGCCTCAATGCGGTACTCCCATATCACTCAAAAAATAGACATTATCATAAACCTAGCTAGCATCCGCGCCACTGCTGAACCAAAGGACGGTTCTTGATAGATTCTAATGGTTGATTGGTAGGATGGGCAAAGGCCGCCAGGCCGTGCCCATCAAATCGCGCCGACCAAGATGGGCACGGCCTGGCGGCCTTTGCCCATCCTATACTTTGTCCAATTTTGTAGTGATTCTGGCCTTCAGGATAATTTCCGCCAGTTCGCGGAACGCCCCATGCCCACCCGGCCGTTGCAGTACCCAGTTGGCGGCTACCCGCACTTCCTCAAAGGCATCGCTAGGACAGGCAGTCAGACCGGCGATGGCAAACGCGGGCAGGTCGTTGACATCGTCGCCTAGATAGGCCACTTCCTCGGCTTTAAGTTTGCGGCTTTCCAGAATGGAACTCACCGTGGCCGCTTTGTCCTTGGCACCCAAGTGGCATTCGATGATACCAAGTTTTTTCGCACGACGGGCGACCGATGGTGAATTTTCCCCGGTGATGATGCCCGTTTCTATGCCGGCCAGTTTCCATAAACGCTCCACACCCATCCCGTCGCGGATGTCGAAGCGTTTCAGTTCCTCACCCCTCGCGGAATAGTAGACACCGCCATCGGTCAGGACACCGTCGCAATCAGTCAGGAGCAATTTCACGCACCGGGCACGGTGGGCAATGTCGGGAGGGAGTTGGCGCTTGTCCACGGCGGGTGTCCCTCTACACCCTTACCCGGCGGAGCTTCTGGCGCGAACCGGTTTCGCTGTCGTACACGCGCTTGACACCGTCGCCTAAGGAGCGTTGGATGTCCCTGATATCCCTCACCAAGCGCTCGAAGCCAACCAACTCCACCGAAGCTGCTTGGTCGGTTCCCCACATCGCACGGTCCAACGTGATATGGCGCTCCAAAAAACTCGCACCCAGAGCAGTTGCCGCCATGGAAGGGGCAAGCCCGGTCTCATGGCCTGAATAGCCGATTGGGGTTGCCGGGTACTTTTCCTGGAGTGTCTTGATCATCCGCAGATTCAGTTCGTCAATCTGGCAAGGATAAGTCGAAGTGGAATGGGCAATCAACAGATTCTGCCGCCCCGCAGGGTCATGCGTCCCTACCGCCTCCACTGCGGAGACGATCTCCTCCATTGTAGACATGCCGGTGGATATCATCAAGGGCCGCCCGGTGGCCCGTGCCTTTTGCAACAGGGACAAATCGGTCAGGGAGGCACTGGCCATCTTGTAGAAGGGCGGGGCGAACTGTTCCATAAAATCCACGGAAGGCTCGTCCCAACAAGAGGCTGTCCAGTCTAGCCCCAAGCTACGGCAAAAGCGGTCAATCTCACCATATTCGTCCACACCGAATTCTACCTTGCGCCTATAGTCGATGTAGCTCATCCGCCCCCACGGCGTGTCGCGCTCAATGTCCCACTGGTCCTTGGGCACACAAAGCTCAGGGGTGCGCTTCTGGAACTTCACGGCATCCGCGCCCGCCCTGTGCGCACCTTCTATCAATTGCTTCGCGTTATCCAGCGATCCGTTATGGTTGATGCCGATCTCGGCGATCACATAAATGGGCCAGCCATCGCCGACGAAGGTATTGCCGATTTGCACAGCCCTTGGTGTCATACTCATGCTCATTTCCCGTATTACTCTTTGATGTTGAAAACGCTGTGTCACCAGATGGTAAAACCGCCATCAACGGGCAGGTTGGCACCCGTAACATAGGCGGAGGCATCGGATGCCAAGAAAACCAAGGCACCCATGAAATCAGCCGGGACAGCCATGCGCTTCAACGGAGTGCGGCGGGCGTACTCGCCGATGAAAAATTCGTCCTGTCCATTTTCCACGCCGCCCGGCGACAGGCTGTTGACACGCACACCGGCTTGCCCCCAGTAGGCGGCGAGAAAGCGCGTGAACGCGAGAACAGCACCCTTGGTGGTTGGATAAACGGCGGATTTGTAGAACTGCTGGCGGCCATCAGGGTCTTGGTAAAGAGACTGGTCCGGGGCCACCACGCCATAGGTGGAGCCTATATTGATGATGCTGCCCCGGCCCGCACGGGCCATTTCTGTCCCTATGAGCTGCGAACACAAAAATACGCCAGTGACGTTGACATCCAGCGAACGCTTCCATAAGGCCAGTGGGTAGTTTTCAAAGCGCGACGACTCTAGGGCCATCGCGGGGTTTTCAACTTTGTCGTTGATGGCGGCATTGTTGACTAGCACATCGATCCTGCCGGTACGCCGAAGAACCTCGTCGACCATGCTACGCACAGAATCGGGATCGGTCACATCGGCAGCGATCCCAAAGGCATCCCCCCCCAACTCACTGGCGAGCTCCTCGCAGGCATCTTGGTCAGTGTCGGTGGCTACCACCCGCGCACCGGCTCCGGCCAGCCCCCGGCAGTGGAAACGCCCGAGCAGACCGGCGGCCCCGGTCACGATGGCGGTATTGCCGCTCAGATCGAAGGGTGCGACTAAGCTCATACGACCCTCCTTAGACGGGGTGCATCGTTGTCCATTTCGGCGTTGCGGCGGGGCTTTACATTAAAATGGCTAGTCTTACGGAACACGGGTTGCAGTAGCTCGCCTTTGAGATGCTTGCGCACGTTTCCTGTTTCAACTGCGTATTTGAGGATGGCCAAACTATCGGAAAACGCGCCCAAGGTGTAGCGGACATCTTCCTGCGTGTGGGAAAAACACAGATTGTGGGTTCCCGCCCAAAGGATGCCCCGTTGTATCAGTTCCTGTTGCAGCAGGGTTTTCATTTCCAGCGGGTTTCCGGCACTTGCCGAAAAGTTCATGATGGTTCGGAACGGGTAGCCGGAGACGGAAACGCAAGCCAAGTTGTGGTATTCAATCAGTCCATTCAAGCCGTCGAGCAACTCCTGGCCCAAACGGGCGATGTGGCCAGTCACGTCATGGTCGCGAATGAACTCGATGCAAGCGATGGAAGCGGCCAGGGACAGCGTTTCGCCGCCGAAGGTAGTGAAGAAAAACACATCCTTCTCAAACAGCGACATGACATCGCTACGGCCAGTAATGGCGGAGATAGGCATACCATTCGCCATCGCCTTGGAAAACAGGCACAGGTCGGCGCGTACGCCAAAATATGCTTGCGCCCCCCCGAGAGCGCAGCGAAACCCGGTCCACATCTCGTCGAAAACAAGCAGGGTGCCGTGGAAGTCACAAACCTCGCGCAGACCGGACAAAAAACTACCGTTTTCACGCTCGAATACAAAGGGTTCGAGGATGACGCAGGCAGTCTCGTCATCAATGGCTTGGATCACCGAGTCTATGTCGTTGTAGTTGAAGGTGTGGGTCAGCTCGCGCACAGTAGCTGGGACACCGGCATTGCGGTCGGTCACTGAGATGTACCAATCGTGCCAACCGTGATAGCCGCAGCATAGCACCCGTTCGCGCCCGGTGTATGCCCGCGCCAGACGCACGGCGGCGCTGGTCACATCGCAGCCGGTCTTGGAAAAGCGGACCGATTCCGCATTGGGAACGCAATCCCGCATGAGTTCCGCCAGTTCCACTTCCAGTGGATGCATTAAGGAAAAAGTGATGCCGTCCTCCAGTTGGCGGCGGATCGCCGAATCCACCGCTGGGTGGCAGTAGCCAAGGATGATGGGGCCTATCCCTGAGTTGTAATCGAGGAATTCGTTACCGTCGATATCCCAAACGCGGGCACCGTTGCCCCGCTTTAGGTACTTTGGCGCGACACCGTTGGAAAACTGAGTCGGCCCTTTGGCAAGAGTCTGCGTTCCGGCGGGGATCAGGCCTAGTGCGCGTTGCCACAAGGCATTGGATTTCCCGATATCCGGGAGTTGTAAGTTGTGTTTGACAGTGTTGGACATTTATTTATGTGTTTGTCTGATGTGTTAAAGATATGGCCGAGAACAATTTCTCTGAATTGAGTTTGTGCATGGAGTTGTCGTGCCTTTTCCTAGGCAAGCTTTCGGGAGGTTGATTTTTTTACCACATCCTTAAATTGACTCAAACTTGGCGCGTATGCCGTGCATCCACTGTTTTTAACTCATGCAGATGGTGGCGGTACCAGTTGACCCCGGCATACCGGGCATTGATGGCGGCCAAGTCAGGCCGGACCGCCAACAAGTCAAGAATGTCGCCCATAGAAAATTCAGGGTTTTGCGGATAGAGCGCCTCGTATACGCAACGGATGAACTCGTAGTCCTCCGGATAATCAATCGTCCAACGATGGCTCATGGAATAGTCGCGCAGCGTCCCTTCCGCGCCAGCCTCCCATGATACGTTGGCAAGTCGAAACCGTTCCGGCCTTTCCCAGAGGTAAGGCGTGGTGTGTTCCCGTTCCATCGCCAACTGTGCTTCGCGCCATGCCGTAGCCAGAGCCTCCAGGCTCATCACTTCAACATCGTTGCCGTCGGGGTAGGAAGCCGGGTGCAGGTTGCCCACATAATCGCAATCGCCTACTGCGAAGCGTGCCAGCACCCGGTCCACCACAGCGGGATCAATCAGCGGACAGTCCGACGGAATCTTCGCGACGGCATCCGCGCCAAAGGCAAGCGCCGCCCGGTAATGCCGGTCCAGCAGGTCAGTGGGATGGCCCCGAAACACGTCCACTGCAAGCCGGCGGCAGAGTAGGGCAATGGACTCGTCCGTGGCGTCGGATGTGGTGGCGACGACGATGCGGGCCGCTGTCTTGACCCGTGCCAAGCGTTCTAGTTGTCGCTCCAAAATAGGCTTGCCGCACACCTCTTTCAACACCTTGCCGGGCAGGCGGGTGGAATTGGTCCGCGCCTGCACGACGATGAGCGTCGCAGGCTTCAACGCAAATCCTGTTGAATCGAGCCGTTCGTGGTGAGTCCTGAGCTTATCGAAGGGTCGAACCATGAACAGCTTAATCCCCGGCCATCTGGATTTCCCGCCCACCCTTCAACAGGCTCAGGGCGAAAGGAGCTAGCCTTAATTGAACAGTATTGGCGTTCAACGCTGACTTCCACCCTCTGCGGCACGGATGCCCCCATGCTGGGAAGCAGTTTGGTGGAATGGCAAAGAGGAATGCCTGTGCGAGGTGGCTGTCCCGTCAAAAAGCTGCAAACATTCCAAGGCGATGTTGCTGGCCGATTTTCCACCGTTCTGGATGGGCAGCAAGCTTTGCAGATATTCCTGCGGCAGGTCGGAATGGATTTCCTTGCCTAGCGCCATCGCCACATACACCACCGACGAATATCGGGTCACCAATGCCGTGCAGTTGGCGAGCATGTGGTCAGTGTTGCCTGAACTGAAGCATAAGGTTCCAGGGGCGTAGCGCTCTACTTCGGCAGTGGCCCTGGCTGGCTCCTCGTTGGGATGGAACTTGAAAATCAAGGGCCGCCCATCGGCTATGCGCAAGGCCTTGGCTATGAATTTGCGGCGGTTCTCGTACTTGAAGGTCTCTCGCATATCGGAGGTGGCGACCAGCACATAATCCCGGTGGGGGAAATCGTTCTGCCGGTAGGATTCGCAATGGTCGAAATTCGGCAGGCCGGTGACCCTGATTTTTTCCGCCAGTACCCCCTTGCGGACAAACAGGTTGCGGTAGCCTTCCGAGGCCACGCAGAAAATGTCATAGGCATCGGACAGGCCGGTGGTCGAGGTCTGGGCGATCCAGCGCGGCAGGCGTAGCGCCTTGACTAGATGGAAGGCCAGAGTTTCCGGGTCGGTCATGCCTTCCTGCACCAGCACCAATTTTGCGCCCCGGATTCTGCGTGGCACGATCAGGTCGCTGCAAGTGACCACCAAGTCGTAAGGCCCATTGCGGCCCTCATAATCGAAGTCCACGCCGTGAGCGTTTAGAAAATCCGTAGTCTGGCGCACGAAGCGCCCCCCCAGCACAGTGAAATCGAGCGCACCGGAACGCTGCACGAATTTCCCCAAGCCATCGCAAAAAAACGGTGTGAAATAGGCATCGAATTGCGGCAGGTGCTGCGAAATTCCGTGCATCATCTTAGTTTGGTTCAATGATCCGCAAACAAACAGTGCCTTCATGTTTTCCTCATTCATATCGCTTATTGGAATAAGGAATTTAGACGGTCCATATGTCAGATAGATGACCGGAGAGTTGCGTTTTTATGACGGCTCCGAAAATGGTTCGCACTTCGACAAGCTCAGTAAGCTCACTGCGAACGGATTAAGTTACAGCTTCCCGACCTGAACCCTAGGCAGTCCGCTCAAAATCCCGAATGCACTCAATAACCACAGAACCACCGCAATGATGATTACGATATTGAGTATTTGTTTGATACGCGCATCCATCGGTATGTAGGTGTTTACCAGCCACAACAGCAGACCGACAACGACCAGGGACACCACTACCGAAACCAGTGCCCTAGGCAGCACCCCCATGATGCCAACCGTGTTCAACAGCCATAGAATCACCGCGATGATGACCACGATGTTCAGTATCTGCTTGATGCGGGCTTCCATCGGTATGTAGTTGTTGACCATCCACAACAGCAAACCGACGATAATCAGTACGACTACTAACGAAATTAAATCCATCTCAATGTCCTCTTAAACGATATGGCTAGGGCATATCAATTATTTTCTGGCATTCTGTTACCACCATGCAGCCAGTCTTGACCCGGCTGCACAGATCAGCGGTGCAAGCTTTAGCGGTGTTTCTTAATGTCTTCCTTGAGATCACCCATGCCCGCACGGACCTTGCCGACGTTTTTTTGTACGTTGCCTTTTATCTCCAACTCACCGTCGTCCAGAATTTTGCCAGCAACTTCCTTAGCCTTGCCTTCGGCTTCTTCGATTCGGCCTTTCACTTGGTCTTTGTTCATGACAGTCCCCTGATAGGTTAGCCATGACCCAATAGCCATGACTGAGGCGTGGGACAATGTTTCCCATCGCTTAGTTAAAACAATACAGGCAAAACTGCAGGGGGTCTGTGCAGTAACGCACATACAACAAGGAACGCTTTGAGAACTGCTTCCACAGGGACGCAACCGCTAGGAGTCTGCCTGACTTCCCCGGCGTAAACCTGATAAGATGATTCCTTCTATCCAGATGTTCCGCATTCTTTTGGTAGGTTCATTATTGGAAATCACCTTATGCCACCAACGAAAAGTATGCAGATTACACAAACTGCCCCGCCGATTCCATGCTTTAGAACTGATAGCAAAATGCAAATGTCTGGCCGGACCGCCTACCGTTTACACAGGGTCTTCCTGTGGCTAGCCGCGGCTGCGGTTGTGCTGGCATCCGTGCTGGCCCAGGTTGAACCGGCTGATGCCGCACTGCCACCGAACTTGTCTCCGGCCAACGAGAACAACAAGCCCCCTGCGGATTTGCCGGTAGTGGCGGCAACGCCCGAGGAAATCCGCGCCGATCTTACAGGCAAACTCGACGAGGTCCAAGCCTTGCGTGACCGCTTGAATAACGGGGCCACGGACACCAAGGCACCCGAAGGAATCAAGCCCGAAGAGGTCGGCGAGCAGCGGCGCTTAATCGAGTCCCTGATCTTCTTTTACCGGGAAGGACTCAACAGTCTGGCCGCCACAGAGTCCGAGCAGGAAACATTGAAGCTTACCGAGGCGCGGGCGCAGGCATGGACTGGCTTTCCCGATCCCCCGCCGTATTCGATGTTGATGCTATATGCTTTGGAGGAAGAAGCGGATGCCTTGCGCGGCAAGCAAGCGGTGCTGGAGTCCTCGCTCGTCAGTTGGCAGGGCGATTCTGCAGTTCTGCAAGCGGAAATATCACATGCGCAGGTAGCCGCGAGGGTGGCATCCGAGAACGTGGAACGCGATACCAGCCCAGAGGGAGGGCCACGTGCCGTCTGGCAGCATGATTTCGCCGAGTTGCGCATTCGCGCCGCCGAACGCAATTTTTGGTTTAGGCAAATCCAGATTGGGCTAGTCAATGCCAGACTGGCGGTGGCTTTGGCCGAATTGGCCTTGCTGGACAAACAGATCGCATTGGCCAGGCAGCATGCCGTACTCAGTGCGGCGGACATGGACAAAGTACGTGAAGGTTTGAGTGCGGCCACACAGAAACTCGAACAGGATCAACAAAAGGCCGTCTCGGAACATACCCGATGGACCAAGGAGCAGGAGGCCGCAGCCCGAAATCTGCTGGCCGCGCGGGCGGAACTAAAGAAGGTGGCGGTGGCCGGCGAACCTTTGCAGATGGAAACACTTGAGGCACAACTGCGCACCGCCGATGCCTGGGTTGCGGCAACCAGCCAGGAAACCGAGGCCTTGGGCACCCTGGCCGTGTTCAACAATAATATCGGGGGTTTCTGGAACTATCAGTACACCTTGCAAAACAGTCCTGATCCCGCGTTACGGCAGAATGCCTTGAATCAGTTGGAACGGGATGTGGCGCGTTTGCAGCAATGGGGCTCTTACAGCCAAGACAATCTTAGGCTGGCCGTCAGTGACGAGCAAAACCAACAAGCCAAACTTGACAGTGTGAGCGCTGACTCTGCCCAGTACCGCTATGAGGCGCAGACCCTTGAGGCTTACCGGCTCAAGCGCCAAACCGCAGAACGCATCCGCCTGCTAGCGGACCGGACCGAGCATATGTTGGCTCGTTGGCTGGAGGACTACCGGCATACCGCCGCGGACAGGCCTGTCGCGGAACGCATCAAGGAAAGCCTGCAGGATGCGTCCAACCGGGTGGACCAACTTTTCCGTTTTGAGTTGTTCACCGTCGATGACGAAGTCGATCTGGAAGGCAAGAAAGTCAACATCACCCGTGGGGTGACACTGGGCAAATTGCTCACCTCACTAGTGGTGTTCGCGGCCGGCTTCTGGCTTGCCAAATGGCTTTCACGGCGTTTCCAGAGGATGTTGGTGGAGCAGTTCGCCATTGACGAAGCCCAATCAAACGTGCTGCGGCGCTGGGTATTCATGTGCTTGTCCCTGATCCTGCTGGTGATCGTGCTCGCCCTGGCCAGGATTCCATTGGCGGCCTTCGCGTTTCTGGGCGGTGCGCTGGCCATCGGTGTCGGTTTCGGAACCCAAACCATGCTGAAAAACTTGATCAGCGGGGTGATGATCCTGGTGGAGCGGAAAATCCAAATCAGCGATATCGTCGAAGTGGACGGCATCGTCGGAACAGTCACCGAGATCGACATACGCTCCTCTACTGTGCGTGGTTTCGACGGTGTGGAGACGATGATACCGAACTCGACTTTCCTTGAAAACAAAGTGACCAACTGGACTTACACCAATCTGAAAATCCGCCGCTCGGTTCGCGTTGGCATCGCCTATGGCTCCCCTGTGCGGGAGGTGGTCCAGTTGCTGCTGGAATGCGCCGGCCGGCACGGGCAGGTGTTGGCCGACCCGAAACCGTTTGTGTGGCTGGAGGACTTCGGCGACAACGCGCTGGTGTTCGGCTTGTATTTCTGGCTGGAGATGGGGCCTAAGGTAAGTTCCCTGCAAGTGATGAGTGATCTGCGCTGCATGATGATTGATGCTTTGGACAAGGCGGGAATCGCCATTCCCTTTCCGCAGCGGGACATCCATCTAGCGGCATCTTACCGCCATCCCTGATGCCATCCATGTTCTGGATGATTCCAACCCCAGCCATAGCGCGGATGGCTCATCCATACATAGCCTGGCCCTGGACTGGGGTAAGCCGGCCTTTCAACATAATCCCAGCCCTTGTGCCACCCATATTGCGGATGATGCCAGCCCCAGCCATATTGCGGATGATTCATCCAGACATACCCCGGCCCTGGCATCGGGTAGGCGGGCGCGACATAAACGGGTCCAAGCATAGGCTGGGCCAAAACAGGTTCAGCCACGCCTAACGCTGACGCTAGGGTCAAACAAACTATAATGACAATCGGTTTCATAGTTGTATGTCCTCTAATATTTCGTTAATAACTGATGTTACGTAGTCATCGCTAGAGGATGGCAACTTGTGGAGTGCGGCGACTCGTCGCCGCTGGACGCAAAAGGCGGCGACGAGTCGCCGCACTCCACAACATCCGGGCTACAGCCTACACGGTTGCGTAACATC
>CAIZPP010000194.1 GCA_903934875.1 uncultured Methylococcaceae bacterium | reverse complement strand
TGAAGTCGAGAGCCTCTCGACCATCATTCCGCACCGCTACTCATTGAAATTAAGGATAAGGCTATTGTGTGAATAAGTAGGTGACCATATATTTTTTAACCATGAACGGCTTAACCGTCCATCCTTCGACAAGCTCAGGACGAACGGTTAAGCCTTATTTTCTAGTTGTTAAAAAACTTATGAACTCCTACTTATTGATCCATTAAGGTTTCCAACAGGTTTTTGGTATGAAAAAACGTATAAAAAACAATTTTTTCTATTTATTGGGCGGTTTGCTGTTTCTTTTTGTGCTCGCTCCGGTTTTGCACCTGTTTGTTGGAACGGCATTGGAAGTCGAATTGCTGCGGTCATTGATGCTGGTTGCATTTAGCCTGTTTACCGTGATTAGTGTGTGGAGTTTTTACCGGGAGGGTGTGATCTTCCAGGTCGGGCTTGGACTCGCGGCCCTGAATGTTGTGGCTGCGGTGACTAGGATACCCTTCCCAATACCCGCTGTCGAATTGTGCGCTGTCGTGTTGGTGATCGCGTTTTCCATGTTGAGCTGCTTCATGGCAGGACGCCATGTTTTCAATTGGCGCGATACCGATTTAAATTGCCTCACTGGAGCAGTTTGCGTTTATTTGTTGCTTGGGCTGATTTGGGCTCTGGTTTATGAGTTAATGGCGTTCCTGTGGCCTAACGGTTCGTTCCAGGGACTCTCGTTGCAGGACAACAGCTTCCAATTTGACAGTTTTCTGTATTTCAGCTTTGTCACGCTGACCACCGCCGGTTACGGAGACATCACACCGCTAAATCCCATCATCAGGACGATTGCTTATCTGGAGATGATAACTGGCCAGTTTTACATGGCAATTTTGGTGTCGGGGCTGGTTGCGCATTTCATGGGGCAACGAATGCCAAGATAGCCTGCCCGCCCAATTTCTGCTAGGGTCTGTCTCACACCCCAGCAAGCCCGTTGTATGCAAAAGACTGTGGAATCAATAAAGCACATTGCCCGCCGATTTCTGCCGCGATCACTGCACGGCCGGCCACCTTGCGCTAAGAATATGGCCGGGAACAATTTCCCTGAATTGAGTCTGTGGATGGAGTTAGCGCGCTTTTTCCTAGGCCGGTTTTCGGGAAGTTGTTTTTTACCAAATCCTAACCGGGGCGGCAAGCTGCGGCAAGGCTATGTTGTGCTCCCGTTTATATTGCGGTGCCTGCCCGCCCTATTGGTCGCCGCGCTGTCCATGCTCGGGCCGGTTTCCCGTGCGGCCGATCCGCAAGCCTACACCGTCACCTTCAACGACACCGGCAACGCCGCGCTAAACCAGGCATTGAAGGATTCAGCAACGCTTATCAGCCTGCGCCAGAGCGCCCCGGTGGGTCCGTTTGCCCTAGTGGCGCGTGCGCAGAAGGATCTGGAGCGCTTCACCATAGCCTTGGGCAGCTTTGGATTTTACCGGGGCAAGGCGCAGATGCGGATCGCCGGCAGGGCATTGGACGATCCTGGTTTGTACGACTTTCTGGCCCGTAGCCCGGCCAATCCGCCAGTGACCGTGGTGGTTGCCGTCGAACTTGGGCCGTTGTTCCATTTGCGCCGGGTCGAGATCAACGGCACGGTGCCTGGGCGGGCGGCATCCAGCTTGGGGCTGCAACCCGGCGCGCCGGCACTGGCCGCTGATGTGCTGGCGGCGCGGGAGAGGCTACTCGAAGCCCTGCGCAATGACGGCTACGCGCTGGCGAAAGTCGGGGAGCCAGTTGCCATCCTGCTGCCGGATGCCAACGCGCTTGATGTCAGCTTCCAAGCCGAAACCGGGCCTGTGGCGACGCTGGGCGAAATTTCACTGCACGGATTGGCCGCTGTGGAGGAAAGCTTCGTGCGCCGCCGCCTGCTGGTTTTTTACGGGGACCAGTTCAACCCCCGGGTAATCGAAAAAGCCCGCCAGGACTTAGCGTCAATCGGTGTTTTCGCCTCCGTCCGCGTCCGCACCGCAGAACAGTTGGACAGCCAGGGACGATTGCCAATCACGTTTGAGGTCAGCGAGCGCCCCAAGCGGGTGGCCAGCGTCGGCGCGGCATATTCCACCGACTTGGGCGGTAGCCTTTCCGCCAGTTGGCAGCACCGCAATCTGCTGGGCAACGCGGAACAACTGAACCTGACGGTGGGGGTGACACAAATCGGCGGCAACAGCACAACCGGCATTGGCTACAAGGGCACGGCCGGGTTCGTCAAGCCGGACTTCCTGCAGCGCGACCAGTCCTTGCAGGTTAACCTCGGTGCCATCAGGCAAAGTCTGATCGCCTATGACCAGAAGGCCGTCTCCGGTGATGCCTCGCTAAGTCGCAAGTTCGCGAACCATTGGAGCGTGAGTGTCGGTCTGGCTGCCGAGCAGTCGCAAATCACCCAAGAGGGCCAAACCAACCATTACACCCTGTTGAGCCTGCCGCTGAGCTTAAAATACGACAGTACCAATAGCCTGCTCGAACCCACCGAGGGAGTCCGCGCATCCGCCTCCCTTACGCCCATCCAACCGTTGGCCAATTCCCGTGTCAGCACTTTCCTAGTCATGCAGGTTTCAGGCTCCAGTTATTTGGACTTGGGCGAACCCGGCCGCAGTGTGCTGGCCTTGCGCGGGATGGTCGGCGATGTGGAGGGTGCCGGCCAGTTCGACCTGCCGCCGGACAAGCGCTTCTACGCCGGCGGCAGCGCCACAGTGCGCGGTTACAAATACCAATCCATCGGACCACAGTATCCAGACCAAAACCCGCAAGGCGGCACTTCCATGTCGGCCGGCACGGTGGAGTTCCGCCAGCGCATCCTGGACGATTACGGCGTGGCCGCTTTTGCCGACATAGGCCAAGTCAACGCCAATGGACTGCCCTTCACGGGAATCTGGCGCACGGGGGTTGGTGTGGGTGCGCGTTACTACACACCATTCGGGCCGGTCCGGCTGGACGTGGCGTTGCCGGTCAACAAACAAGCCGGTAGCGGCTCCTTCGAGGTCTACATCGGCCTAGGGCAGGCATTTTGATGCGCCGTGCGATCCGCTGGGTAGGCTGGGTTTTCGCGGCATTGGTTGGCCTGCCGCTGCTCGTCGCCATGCTGGTGCTCGTTGCCGCCAACACCCAAGCGGGACGCGAATGGGTCGAACGGATGGTCCCGATGCTAACTGCCGGTGAAACCGCCCTGGCCGGTTTCTCGGGGCGGTTTCCCGACCAGTTGCGCCTGGCCCGCCTGGAATTGCGCGATGCCGGCGGGCTTTGGCTGGCGGCCGATGATTTGGCGCTGGACTGGTCGCCGCTGCGGCTGTGGTCGGGGATGGCGGAAATCGACCGTTTGCAAGCCCGGCGGATCGTGCTGGAGCGCCTGCCTGCCCATTCGGCGGGCGAGGAAAAATCCAAGGCCCCCTTTTCGCTTCCCATCGCCATTGTCCTGCACCGCTTGCGCGTGGCACAGATGGATGTCGCAGCACCCGTTGCCGCCAAGGCCGCCAGCCTCGCCATCGACGGCAATGCCAATATCACCTCGCTGGAGCGGGGCGAAATAGAGCTTTCGCTGCAGCGCTTGGATGGGGAGGGTGCCTATGCCCTGAGGGGCAGCTTCAAGGATGGCCTAGTGCACACACAACTGTCGGTGCAGGAACCGGCACACGGATTGATTTCCTCGTTAGCTGGCATCCATGAGTTGGACGCGCTCTCCGCCGAGGCAACGGTGGAAGGCCCGCTATCTGCCCTGCAAACCCGGTTTGAGTTGGGGCTAGGCCCGTTACAGGCCACATTGCGAGGCGCACTGGACTTGCAGCACAATCGCGCCGATGTGACCGTCAGCGCCAAGGCCCCCGCCATGCAATTGCGCCCCGACCTGTCTTGGCGTGCCGTCTCGCTGGACGCGAAAGTGCAAGGGCCATTTGCCCGGCCCGCTGCCAACGGCGGGTTGCGCATCGACGGCTTGAATGCCGCCGGCACCGGTGTGGGCAGCATCGCCATGACGGTGCAAGGTAACACCGGAGAGGTCCGGCTGTCTGGCGAACTCGTAGGGCTCAGGCTGCCAGGACTGCGGCCTGGCCTGTTGGAGGCTGCCCCTCTGGCGTTCCAGGCCGGCATCCGGCTAGACGCGCCGCAACGGCCCGTTGTTTTCAAGCTGGAACATCCGCTCATCGGCATCGAAGGCAAAGCCGACACAGCCGCCAACCCACATGGCGAACTGGTGCTGAACCTGCCTGACTTGAAACCGTTCGCGGCGCTGGGCAATTTGGATGCGCAAGGCAAAACGACCCTGAACCTGCGTGCGGCAAGCCAGGATGGGGGCGCGAAGCTGGATGTGGATGGAACCGTTGATGTCACTGGCGGAAACCAGATGTTGGTCAATTTAATCGGAAAAGCCGCGAAAATAGGCGTTTCCGCCATCCTGCAAGACGATGGCATCGAACTCTCCCGCTGTTCGCTGGAGGCTAAGGCACTGGTTGTATCGGCTGATGGCAAGCTCGCCAAGCAAACCGCCAACTTCAACTGGAAACTGTCGCTCAAGGACCTCGCGGCCGTCGTGGCGGGAGGTTTGGGCCAGCTGGTGGCGCAAGGACAGATATCAGGGCCTATGGAAAAGTTCGCTGTGACCGCCGAACTGAGTGGCGAGTTGGCTACCAAGCAACTGCCACGCGGGCCAATCGCCGCGAATATCCGTTTGGATGGCTTGCCCCGCTCACCCTCGGGCCAAGTCACGGCACACGGCATGTTGGGCGGGGCACCGCTTGAATTTGCGCTTGCCGTCCAGGCACCTGCTGACGGGTCCGTTGAACTGCTGCTGGAACGGGCCGACTGGAAAAGCGCCCATGCCAAAGCCAGCCTGGCCCTGCCCAAAGGGGCCGAATTGCCGGACGGGAAAATCGAGTTGCGCATGGCCAGTTTGGCTGATTTGAGTCCGCTGCTCGGCCAGCCTCTGGCCGGAAACTTAAATGCGGCGCTGGAAACCAGTATGCAGGGTGGAAGGCCGATGGCGCGGCTGCAACTCGACGCGCACGATGCCGGCCTGGCCCGTGCCGCTTTGGTCAGGCAAATCGCCCTGACCATCGGCATCGCCGACCCCCTAAGGCATCCAAACATGGACGGGCAAATCAAACTGGACGGGATTGCAGCCGGGGTTATGGCAGGCTCCGCGCTGGTGGACTTGGCCGGCCCCCTAGAAGCGCTCAGCTTGCGCCTGTCCGCCGCCATACAAAATATTGCAGAAGCCGAAGTCCAACTCAGCGCCGCCGCCAGCCTCAATACAAAATCCAGCCAACTCAGAGTTGCCGAGTTGCAAACAGGCTGGAAAGGCGAAACCCTGCGGCTATTGGCACCGGTACGGGTTGGTTTTGCCGACGGACTCGCCGTGGACCGGTTGCGGCTAGGTTTGCGGCAGGCGGTGTTGGACGTGGCGGGACGGTTCAGCCCTGCGCTTAATCTGACAGCCACATTGGACCAACTTTCCGCAGATTTGGCTACGCTCTTTATCCCTGATATGTCCGCCACTGGCACACTGCGAGCGGAGGCTAGGCTGGCAGGCACGCTGGCCCACCCCTTAGGCAGCATTGACATCGATGCCTCTGGTCTACAGATGCGGACGGGGGCCGGCCGTGCCCTGCCGCAGGCAAATCTGACCGCGACCGCCCAGTTGACTGGCACATCGACCGCCCGCCTGTCTACCCGCATGACCGCAGGCGGCAACCTGAGCCTGGACATCAATGGGGAAGTGCCCTTGGACCCGTCCGCTCTGTTTGACCTCCACGCCACCGGAGGGGTGGATTTGAAACTGCTGGATCCGTTGCTGACTGCTCAAGGCCGCCACCTGCGCGGGCAAGCCGCGCTGAACGCCGACCTCACCGGCACACTGTCCGAGCCGCGCCCCACCGGAAGCTTGCAGCTTAGCGAGGGCGAGATGCAGGATTTCGCCATCGGTGCCCACCTCGCCCACGTCAGCGCACTGCTGCAAGCCGATGGAGGAACGGTCCGGCTCAGCAAGTTCGAAGGCCGCGCCGGACCCGGAACCGTATCTGCCAGTGGCACCGTGGATCTGCTGGGGGAGGGCATGCCGGTCAACTTGACGCTGTCCGCCCGCAATGCCAGGCCCTTGGCGGACGACCAGATGACGGTCAATTTGAATACCGATCTTGCGGTCACAGGCCAGGCTAGGGGGCAACTTGCGGTCACCGGAACAGTCCATATCAACCGCGCCGAAATACGCCTCCCCGAACACATGCCGACCAAGATTGTCGTGTTGCAAGTGATTAGACCCGGCATGGCACAGCCTCCGCCGCCCGCACCCGGCCCCGATATCGCATTGGATTTGAGCATGGATGCGCCGCGGGAGATATTTGTGCGCGGCCAAGGCTTGGAGGCCGAACTCGGCGGCAAGGTCCATGTGCGCGGCACGGCGGAGAAACCGCAACCGGATGGTGGTTTCGTCCTGCGCCGGGGCCAATTCGCCTTGGCGGGACAAACCCTGACGTTCAGCAAGGGCGAGGTGGGCTTCGACGGCGGCAGTCTGACCGATCCCTCGCTCAACTTCGTCGCCAACACCACCAGCGCCAACGTCATCGCGACCCTGACGGTCAGCGGCACCGCCAGCAATCCCAAGATCAAGCTGAGCAGCGAACCCGAACTGCCGCAGGACGAAGTGCTCGCCCGGCTTTTATTTGGACGTGGCACCGCCACGCTCACGCCGATGGAAATGGTCCAGATCGCCTCCGCCGTGGCCTCGCTGACCGGCATCACTGCCGGTGTTGGCGATCCGCTGGAAACCGTGCGCAAGGGCCTAGGCCTGGACCGGCTGTCCATAGGCGGTGCCAGCCCGACCCTAGAAGCCGGACGCTATGTCACCCCAGGCGTTTATGTCGGTGCCAAACAAGGTGTCACCGGAACAGGCACCCAGGCCACGGTGCAGATCGACATCATCAAGGGCTTGAAAGTGGAGGGCACGGCCGGAACCGGCACGCCTTCCAACGCCACTCCGGGGAATCCGGGCACTTCGGGCAGCAACAGCGTCGGGGTGATCTACCAGCGTGAGTATTGACCCGGCAGCAGGCAGCAATTGTCAGTCGGTGATGCCCTTTAGTCCGCGACCTTTTTGCTGATTCCCAAGCGGTTCCTGCTCCGGTCGAAATTCTTGTCATATTCTTCGCGCAGGCGAGCGACAAGTCTTGCAAGGTTTCGGTAGCCATCTGTGTTTTTGTCGGGGTATTCCCGTTCGTCTTTGAGCGTATTTTCAAGGCATAGCAGACAGTCCAAGTCCCAACTGTAGAATCCGATGGGTCGCTTTCCCTTGTAGTTTGCGATCCTGGTATCCAAGCCGAACGCCTCGGTCATCTGCCAAGTATAGCGTTGAAGCTCTTTGAGTTCGTCGCCGGTAATGAGGAAGTACAGCTTCTTGTCTTTGGGGCTTGGTTTTGGTGCCATGTTGATGTTTCTAATAGTTTTTTATTTTTAAAGTTCCTCGATTTTTTTACGCAACTCTAATAAATCTGGATAGGAATTTATATCAATTTTATTAACTGCCCATTTAAAATATTCAGCAATTGAAATAGGATTTTTACAGGCTGGCATCTTCTGTTTTTGCATTTCCTTTTGAATGTCCTTGCCATGGAACCAAATAATGTATTCTTCATTCCTCCAAAAATCATTATATTCATAATCGAATTTTTTCAAAAATTTGTTAAGATTTTCATGGAATGATTCATTAGTAACTCCATCAATGGCCTGATGAAAACCACTGATCATTGCTACGGCATTCCCTTTACAATGATCCAGTTCCAATGAAATCGGAAGTGTCCCGCTTCCACCTGTCCAAGTGGTTTTTATTCTGGCTAGGTTTCCACCATTATTCACTAATGCAGCCAATGACCATCGAACCGCTTGATAATCACGCAAAGCCATAGCACTTTCTCTAATCCATGAATCTATTGCTTCGACTCCTGGCGAGTCCTTGTATGACCATCGCATACTTGGGTATTTCTGTTGTTCTGCATAGCAATTAGTCCAATATTCATGTATGAGAGAGGCATCTAACAAATAGTTCTCTATACAGGCGCGATGTGTCATTAGCACAAGATTACTTGTGGTTTTTTTATTAAATGGAACAAGAGCAATATCTTCAGTAGGAAAATCATCGAAATCACGATCTCGAAAAACGAGCCATCGCCTCTCTGTATTCAACCTAGAAAAGTAGCCTTCTGCAAAAATAGAAAAGGTAAATTTACCTCCAGACGGAACAATGGTTGGTCTTTCTTTAGGCATATCCTTAAGCACTCTATCAAGCAATAGATAATCGAGACTGGTGTCTTTTCCTTCACAAAAAATAATCTTGCCATTGCCGACCACGCTCATAATTAGCTTTCCAGTCTGACAATGCAAGCATCCGGAACTACTTGCTCAATATAGTCGGAGTGAGTGGTAATTATGAACTGATTGTCTTTACCAAGCTCTGGCAGTGCCCTAAGCAATGCCTGTTGCATAGGAGGATGCAAATGTAATTCTATTTCATCTATCAAAATAACAGAATTATGAATGTTCCAGTTAGCAAAATCCATTAACATTGGAAAGATCGCACGTTCCCCGCCAGACATTTCTGAAATTTCATATTGATTTTTACCATCGTAGAGATAAAACCAAGGCTCACTCAGGATATCAGCTACTCTCTCCCTAGGCACCGGACCTTCAAAATTTCGTCCTAGAAAAACCGTGTTATAGGCCTTTTCAATTTCCGAATATAAATCCTTTTGTCCAGGGCGCAATTGGCTAATCCGACTTTTACCGAGTATATCCAAATGGAACTGCCGCCATTTTGATAACCGGTCACGCAGAATATCGTCGGTAATCTCGATTTTACCCTCATGATCTTCCGTTGTTAAACTCGTTGAAGTTCTCTGTTCCGTATACCAGAGTACGGTTCCAACCCGCTCAAATATTTGAAACCCTTCGGAACGCAACAATTGCTTGGCATATTCTCGCCCCTTGAATTGGAAAAACTCCACATCCGAACCGGCCCGAACCCGTCCGCTACTCCAACGCAAGGAAGCCACAGAATTGTGGGCGGGATAAACCGGAAAATTTCTCCCTAACTCTTGCAATTTACCGCAAAACTCCCGTGTTGCATCGAGTTCTGGATTTGAAAATTGAATCTGCACATCGACCTCTGGCTCGAACTTGCTCCAATTACTGCCTAGTAGTTCATAGTTATATCCAGGCCACTCTAACTCAGAAGGCTCACGTAATCGTCCAGTGGCAACACCCAAAGTAGCGGCAATGGCTTGAAGCAGCGTGGTCTTACCTGTTCCATTGTTTCCTACAAAAACAATTAAGTCATGGGCTAATCCAGTGTGTGGATCAGTCAAATCATACTTTGGGGAGCGACGGAATTTTTTGAAATGATTTAGTTGAACCGATTGGACTTTCATTGTGACGATTGCGATGACTAAAAAATACCGCTTGCAAAAGCAGACATTATATCGATGATAAACGGGCTAAAAACACGGTTTTCGAGGCCATTATAACCTTTTTTCTTGACCAGCCAATCTACCGCCGCAACCCATCATCATCTATCAGTTGCGAAACATAGCTGCAAAGCACTTCTAGGATCGACTCTTTACAAGGCCACGATTGTCGTGCGCAGAGGGCATAATCCTACAGCTTTAACGTAAACCGAGAGATGGCAAGCCATGCTTACCACCCCAACCCGACAACCTACACCAAAATTGTCATAAAACCGACAAGCGACAATGATCTAACTGTCTGATCTAAATGTAGAATAGTATTGGCATCGTGTTTGCTTATATAACAGCAAACACAGCCGCCCAGAGGGTCAACCATGCCAGAAATCATTCGCCGCAAGAAAGCCATGTCGGTCAATCCGCTCAAGGCCAGCCAGCCGGTGGGCGGGTCACTGGCGACCTTAGGCTTTGACCGCGCCATGCCGATGTTGCATGGCTCGCAGGGCTGCACGGCGTTTGCCAAGGTGTATTTCGTGCGCCATTTCCGCGAGCCGATCCCGCTGCAATCCACCGCGATGGACCAGTCCAGTTCGGTGATGGGGGCGGACGAGAATGTCATTGAAGGCTTGAAGACGGTCGCCGAGAAGTCCAAGCCGGACCTGATCACGGTGTTGACCACCGGGCTTTCCGAAACCCAGGGCACGGACGTGAAACGCTGCGTGAGGGAGTTCCGCGTCCGCTATCCGCAATTTGAGAAAGTGGCGGTGGTGGCGGTGAACACGCCGGATTTTTCCGGCTGCCTGGAATCGGGTTATGCCGCGACGGTAGCCGAGATTATTGCCGAACTGGTGCCGGAGTCGAACGTGGCCGGCCAGCGTAAGCGGCAGGTGAATGTGCTGGCCGGGCCGATGTTGACGCCGGGGGATTTGGAGCATCTGCGCGACATCATTGAATGGTTCGGCCTGCGGGCGGTGTTTGTGCCGGATGTGTCCGATTCTTTGGACGGGCATTTGACCGACGCTGATTTCAGCCCGCTTACCGTCGGCGGGACACCGCTGTCCGAGGTACGCACACTAGGCGAGGCGGCAGCCACTTTTGTGGTGGGGGCCTCGCTGGCCAGGGCCGGCGAGATATTGGAACAGCGCACGGGGGTGCCGACTTACCGCTTCGACCATCTTTACGGACTGCATGCCACCGATGCCTTGCTGCTGGCGCTGAGCAAGATCAGCGCGGTGCCGGTTCCTCCCCGTTTGGAGCGGCAACGCGCCCAGTTGCAGGATGCCATGGTGGACACGCATTTCATGCTGGGCTTTTTGCGCGTCGCCATCGCCGCCGACCCGGACCAGTTGAATGCCTTCGCGCATTTGGTCCGCGAAATGGGCGGGGAGACGGTGGCGGCGGTGGCGGCGGGCGATGGGCCTGCTCTGGCGAGCCTGCCGGTCGCGTCGGTGAAAATCGGCGATTTGGAGGATTTGGAGCAACTGGCGCGGGAGGCCAGGGCTGAGGTGATCATTGGCAACTCCCATGCCGTGCAGACCGCAGAGCGCTTGCATCTGCCCATTTTGCGTTGTGGGTTCCCGCTGTACGACGTGGTCGGCGGCTACCAGAAGACTTTCATTGGCTACGCCGGGTCCAGGCAGACTTTGTTCGACCTGTCCAACTTGGCGCTGTCCAATAACCATGCCCATGAAGTGCCGGTCTACCGCTCGATCTACGGGCAGAAGCCACCGGGCGAATCATTGACCCAACCGTTGGAGGAAACCGCCCATGGCGCTTATCCGACGCATGCGCATTGTTGACAATAGCGAGGAAAAACTGTCGATGGCAACCTCTCTGAAGATTGCGTTTTGCACCGATGACATGAAAACCGTCAACCAGCATTTCGGCTCGGCCAAAACCTTCGCCCTGTATGCGGTGGATTTGGAGCAAGGCGAACTGCTGGAAGTGGCCGAATTCGGCAAGCTGGACCAGGACGGCAACGAAGACAAGCTGTCCACCAAGATCGATCTGCTGGACGGCTGCGCGGCAGTGTATTGCGAGGCCGTCGGGGCTTCTGCCATCCGCCAACTGATAGCCGCAGGCATCCAGCCGGTGAAAGTCTACCGGGGCAGCCAGATCAGCGATTTGATCAGCGATTTCCAGGCTGAATTGCGCACCGGCCCCTCGGCTTGGGTGGCCAAGGCCTTGGCCAGGCAAGGCACGGGCACGGAGAAGTTCGCCCAGATGGAGGCGGATGGATGGGATGAATAAACACTTAAGAATTAGGCCAAACCGACACGGTTTTACAGCGTTTTCATCTTTAACTGATGTTACGCAGTCATCGCTAGAAGATGGCAACTTGTGGAGTGCGGCGACTCGTCGCC
>CAIZPP010000193.1 GCA_903934875.1 uncultured Methylococcaceae bacterium | reverse complement strand
GCCCATCGGCGCGCCCGGGTGGCCCGAGTTGGCTTTCTGGACGGCGTCCATGCTCAAGGCGCGGATGGCATTGGCTAATTCACGGCGTGAAGGCATGTTCTGCTCCTGTTGTGTGTTGTTATGGGGTGTGAGTGTAAAACGGTAAATTTTATCAGCGAAATTGCTTTTGTCACGGAATTCATGCATTTGTCCAACACTTTGGGCAAGATTGCAGGAATGTCCAGATACGGGGCTGTCTGTTTCATGCCCACGCTGACCTAATCCAGACTTTATACAGGGAAATGACCATAAATTAAAGTCAATATTTTTTAGTGAAAGGATAAGTTTATATTATTTATTTTAATCCACTGGTTAGGGGCACTGCCATTAAGTGAAGGATTTTCCGTTCGCCCTGAGTCCTGAGCTTGTCGCAGGGTCGCAGGGTCGAAGGGTGGACGGAAAATCCCCATATCATTGATCGTTAAGCCGTTCATGGTTAGACAAGCTCACCACGAACGGCTTAACTTAATGGCAGTGACTGGTTAGGGGACCAACTTTCAGCTAATCCAATCCAGAGGCTCTTCATACGGGCTAGGCTGCAAACCGGGCTGCTCAATGAACAGCTTATGCCAGATGGCAAATTGCAGCAGGCAGAAAATCTCCCGGCTCGCGCCGCCTTTGCTACGCTGCAACTGGAACAAGGCCGGTAAACGGGCAATATCGAACCAGTCGTTCACCGCCGGGTTGCCCGCCAGTTTTTGTTCGAGCAGGTCAAGGAAGTCGCCGCGCAACCATTCGCGCACAGGAACCGAAAACCCCTTTTTTTTCGTATACAGATGGTCTTTCGGCAAATACCGCTCCGCCCAGCGGCGCAGAAAAATTTTTGGCTGGCCACGGCCGATCTTCAGGCGGTCGGGAAGGGACAGGCCGAATTCCACCACGCGATGATCGAGGAACGGAACCCTGCCTTCCAGCGCAAAACTCATCATCATTCTATCGGCTTTGACGAGCAGGCTGTCGGGCAGGTCGGTGACTAGGTCGGTGTACTGGCAGCGTTGCAAATGGGTCCATGAGGCAGGGGTTTCCTGCCAAGCCGAGATATAGGGTTGGCGGGAAAACGGGCGTTGCGCAGCGAGTTCGGCTCCGAACAGGTTTTGCGAATTGTTGCGCCACCATTCGCTACGCGTGCGGAAGCCGCCCGAGCCGGGTGCCAGCAGGTCTTTCGCCAGCCAGACCAACCAGTTCTGCCGGTAGCGGCGATACCCCCCGAACACTTCGTCGCCCCCTTCGCCGCAAAAAACCACTTTCAACTCCTTCGCCGCCGCCTCGGACAGGGCGGAGGTGGGCAGGCTGGCGTAGTCCCGCATCAAGTCATCGGCGGCCCATACGGTGTGCGGAATGCGTTTGAGGAAATCGGCTCGGGGCAGGCGGATGGAGGTATGCTGGCTGGCGAATACGCCGGCGATCCGCTCGGCATCTGCCAACTCGTCTTTCATTTCGGCATCGGCAAAGCCGATGGACAGGGTGCGCACCGGCTTGTCTTGGAAACGTGCGAGCATTGCCAGCATGATGGCGGAATCGTTGCCGCCGGATAGGAACAGCCCGTAAGGGACATCGGCGCGCACATGCTCCTTCATCACCTGTTCGAACAGCCCCTCGAATTCCTCTTCGGCTTCGGCGAAACTGAGTTCTCGGGGCTGCACCTGCAAGGGGCTCCAATAGCGGCGGCGCTGTAGGTTCAGTTGCGCATCGACCTCGATGATTTCTCCGGGAGCCAAGCGCCGGATGCCTTGGAAAATGGTCTCTTCGCCGGTGCTGCAATGATTGTGGAGGAATTGTGAGAAGGCGGCGGGATTGATCGCCGGGCGCTGCGGCAGCAACGGCAAAATGGCCTTCAACTCCGACGCGAAGACCAGCCGGTCGGGCAGCAGGGCGTAAAACAGCGGTTTTATGCCCAGCCGGTCGCGTCCTAGGACCAGCTTTTGCCGGTCGCCGTCGTAGATGGCAAAGGCAAACATGCCATGCAGACGGTCAACGAAGTTGCGCGGGTCTAAGGCATAGGTGTGGAGTATGCATTCGCTGTCCGAGTGGGTGGCGAACACCCTGCCCGCCTGCTCCAACTCGGCTTGCAGTTCGACGTAATTGTAGACCTCTCCGTTGGCGACGACGGCCAGCCGCTTGCCGTTGCCGAAAATGGGCTGCCTCCCGCCGCTGAGGTCGATGATCGACAAGCGTGTGTGGACCAGCCCGAAAGGCCCCTCGGTGAAGAGTCCATCGCCGTCCGGGCCGCGATGGCGGAGCCGCTCAACCATAGGCTTCAACAAGGCCTCGTCAACTTTCGCCCCGCGCAAAACAATACCTGCGATTCCACACATTTAGGCATATCCTCCAAACGCTGCTCAAAATGGCATATAGTACTCAGCGGGAGGCTAAAAAGATATTAAACCGCTGCTCCTCAGGTTGCAAAATCATTCGGGCCTGGGTAAGCGCTTTTCTAAATCCGCTATATTCTCCTTCCACTGTAGCTGCTGCTGCGGGTTCAGCAATTGATAAATAGCATGATCAATGCGTGCATGGATTTGCGCCGTCTCGGCCATCGCCTTGGCACCCTCCAGGCTGATCGCCTTGGCTTTGGCCTCGGTGTATTCGGGCGACAGGGCCAGATCGCGCAGTGCCTGGTGGGTATTGAACACTGACGTGAAGCTGTCGTGCAAAGCTTGATTCTGGGCTTTAATAATATCGCCAATGCTGGCCTGTTGCTGACTGGTCAGATTAAGCCGCAACAGATCCGGCGGCAACTGCCCGGCATCGAAAGCACCTGTGTTTCCCGGCATGGGCGGAGGACTGCCGCCGTTTTCCTGTCCCTGCAACGGCGCGGCGGCACGGAGGGCAAGCGGCATGGCCAAGGCCAAGCTGCCAGCAATGAGGCAAATTATAGTGAGGTGTCGATACATTTGGGTCTCATTTACAGCTTTTTAATATCGAAGAGTTACTTGTTGGGTTATATCATTTTGCAAAGCAGTTCATACACAAGATGGTTTGCTTGAGTGTCCTTATATTATACGCGTTCAAGTGATTGGTTGGCACACATTTGCCGCCCCCGTCATTGGGCGGGGTGCGCTTAAAAGTGATGCGGACGAATCCGGGTTGTCGCCGCTATCCCGGATTTTCGCTCGCCAAGCGGCTCCATCCGGGCTACAAGCTATTACACACCGACGACCAAAATCACGTTGCTGCTGACCACCCAACTGTAAAAGCTGACCGCCAAAGCCAGGGTTGTCGTGATCCAGCGACTTTTCATCTTATGCCGGTCGAAAAACAGAAACGTGATGAAGGCAAGCCCCGCCAGTTTGATCAGGGTGATGGAGAGTCCCAGGCCCAGCAACCCGGCAATACAGTTGAGAACGGGGTTAACTTCGTCCACACCTGCGAATTTCAGCCCAAAAAAGGTCACAGCACCATCTGCAACCTGCAATAATCCAAACAAAACTATAAAAAATGCGTTCACGTCATGCCTCCGAGATGAAATTGCCATGCTTGGATAATAATCAAGCAATAATCGTGACAATTGTTTCTGGTTTGGCGATTCTACAGCGTTACGCTCGCATGAGCGTCATAATGGCTGCCTCTGGCTAAGCGGGACTGATATAAGGCGATGCGGCTGTAAACAAAGTTGCCCTCCACGCATCAGCCGAGAACAAGCTTGTTCACGCTTTGTCCGAAAAAGGCTTTCTCAAAGCGATTTTTAACTTCATTTGGGACAATGATATGGAAATTCGTGCGACCCTACGAAGCTACGGACCTATGTAGGTTTTGTACCTTACCTAGTAACTTCGGAAATTTATTTACACCTTGGATGGTCTTTAGGTAAGTTAATAATTGTTCCTGTTTTTATTGGATCAGTCGGATGGATTTTTGGGTTTAACCGTATTAAAGTTTCTTCATCCACGTTTTTCAATGATTCTGCAACATTTTTAAAATCTTTATTATCATGGTTGAGTGTATATTGACATTTTTGATCTTCAGTCGCATCCCTATTCGCAGGTCTAGCTACATTGCCAACACCTAAATTAGTATTCGTGTTTGTTTGATTTGCCGCAACGCCACGACACTCACTTGCAGTTGATTCAGTTTTTAAAACAGTGGCAGAAATAGCATTTTTTATAATATTTTCAATGTCTTTGCTTGATGGTATAGAACTAATTAGTATAATAATTACAATTACCAAAATGATTAGAGGAATATTAAGGTAAGGTAAATATATATTTTTATCTGATTTGCTATTTTTTCCATAATCTGAATATAATTGTTCTTTTAATAATAAGGTTTTACTGGATTTATCTAAAATATTTTGTATCTTTGCAGGAAGAATAGAAATACTATTGGCGCTCTTATCAATACTATTTTTAATATCGTTTAATTGTCTCTCATAATCTAATGTCGATTTTTCAGATGAACGTGTAACGATTACAGTTCTATCTAATTCATTAATCAAGCTTAAAAATTCTTCATTATGAATACTCTTTGCTCTTAAATCTTGAACAATATCGGCAAAAGTTCTTTTGTTTATCCTTTTAGATAATTCATCTCGCTCATTTTTAAATTGAGTAACTTGTTTAGTTTGAACTTCAAAACGCGATGAAAGCTGTAAATGATTTTCTGTTAACTCCTTAACTTTATTTTCTAAAGATTCTATTTTTTCTTTAGCAAGATCAGATATTTTCTGATTAGTGTCTTCTAAGTTTTTATTTTTACTAAGAAGCCCAATATTATAATTTTCAAAACTCTCGGCAATTGCTTTTTTTATATCAAATTTTTCATTATCATCTATTATAGCTAACAGACTTTCAAACGTTTGGCTTTCATTAATAATGTTATTTTTTAAAATAACATATAAAAATCTAGTATGTATTGCAGGTATGCGGTGGTATCCTAAAATGCTTAAAAAAATATAATTTGATATTTCATTGACAAAGCCTTCTAAACTATTTTCTTTAGTCTTTATATATATAGGCCTAGTGTATGAATTAGTATCAAAGCTTAACATCTCTTGATTTGGAAAGGTATTTATCGGTTTAATCCAGCTACTAATCCTGTTTTGCTTTAGGAAAATATTGCTACAATGACTTTTAACTACATCAATTGGCTCCCTGGTTAATAACTGACAATACTGAACTAATAACGAAAGCAAAACATCATTATTAGGATACATATTCAGCAACCAAATACCTATACCGATATAATTATCTCGATTACCATGAACCGCATCAATACCATAAGTATAAACAGCTAGCCAGATAACTTTATCTTCTCCTTTTTTATGCCGAGAAAACTCAATCACAAATTCGCCTTCGGCAGGAGATATATCATTATGAAGCCCTACTAATTGAGGGTCTGGCACCCATTGTGGCCTTTGTCTTGTACCAATTGGCTCATATATTAAACCATTAGAGAAATGGTGTATTTCAATCCAAGCATTCATAAAACATTCAACCAAACCATTTAGAAACTTTTTCAGTCAACAAAGTAAAAAAAGATTTTTTTGGAGGTGGTGGCGTAGATACTAATTCTAAACGCCTTCCAATATCTGAATTAAATTCCGTCGCATTACCATACAACCAATTCCATAAGGTTTTTCTATATTTATTGAGTATCGGAAGATACTTTTCACTTGGAAGAACATCTCTGCCAGACATTATTGCAGCGCAGTATTGTAATATGGCTTTACTATATTCAGGAATTTCAAGGGTATTAAAAGCCGCAAAACCTTGTTTATATAAAATATTAATTACTTGCTGTCTATCTGCATCAGTCACAAATGATAGCTTTTCTAGAGTCACATCTTTTTCATCCCATTTGGTTAATAAAAATATATGTTTATCATCTTCCCTATGAATTTTTCTTAATCTTTGATAGGCATCCATAACGCCCACTAATGCTAGATTTGCATTTTTAATTTCATTTTGTTTTTTACTGTCTGTATTTGATTTAGTGTATGGTGCTAAATAAATAAAAGAAATACCACCTTCAAAATATTGGATTATCGCATTTATTTCCTCTTTTAACTCTGGATATAAGTCTATGGTATATTCATCATTGATTTTTAAAGGCTGATACCATTCGCCATTGCTTTCCAGAAACGCAAATTTTATTTCATCTGCATCTATAGGGTTTACTTTGACGGGTATAAAAAAAGGATTTTTCTTTAAAGTTACAGGTGCGCCGTGACCATCAATAAAATCCTGTGTTCCTCGATTAAAAAAGGCTTTGGCTTCATCATATAGAGTTTTACCATAAATGGTATTTGTCGGTATTAAAGGCTCTGACAAACTAAACCCTATACTTTTCCCAGAACTATTCATTTTTAAATATGTGAATAATGAATTTAACAAAGTGGACTTCCCTGAACTTGTAGAGCCAAATAAAATAACTGGATGATAGCCTTGATTTTTCATTTCTATGGCTATACTTTTACCGATAGTTTTTGCATCAATTTCTGTTAGCTTACTCGATGACACATGTATAGTTTCTTCATCTACTGGGGATTCAGTAGATGGTTTCTCCTTTAAATATAAAGATTTATCATTCTCTTTTTTTTCAAAATCTTTCAATATATCCATTTTAAGCCTCAATCGTTTTTCCAAGGAGAAGAAATATTGGTTGTAGGTGTACTTGGCTTATTTGGTATGTCATTTTTTAATATTTTTAAACGATGATAGAAATAAACTAATATCCAGTCAAAAAAGCCTGCCAATGATAAATATACATAAGTTGAAACTTTATCAAGTCTATCGATTATCATGTCAATAATTTTACTCCATTCACCCAAATTTCTGACCATTTCCATTTTGACTAGGCGTTTTTTAAAATCATTACTGGCTGCATATTTAGATAATTCTAAGGCGTATTTTTGATATTCGGTGGCGACTTGTTCAAGTTCAGGTCTTATAATCGTTAATAGATTTTCGCCATCATTGATATCTTGTCTTATTTTATCTAGTTTATCTTGAGTTGAAATTTCTTTACTGGCAATGGTTTTTTTAAGAATCTGTATATCTGCATAATTCGCACCAATATATTCCTTAGTATTTTCTAATAATTTAGATATAAGTGGAGTGTAGTAGGAAATAACGGCATCCATATCCCCGCAATCTCTGCCAGCTTTCTTTTTATATTCTGAATCGGAAAGCATTTGAAAAGTGGGCAATTCGGCTCTAATCCTTTCACCAATTTGTCGGGCGACTTTACCTTGCCCACAATTTAATGGATTTTTTAATTCTCCAAAAAACTCTGTTTTAAGATTTTCCACTCTTTCTTTTTTTTCTTCCGCATTTGGATTGCTTAGCGATTTTGTAGCGACTACACTTAAATTTTTAAATTCATCTCCCACTTCTTCAATTGCTTCTTGATAGATCTGTTTACCTTCTAAATTCACCATCAGTGCGTTAAAAACACCTACTGCACTTAAAAGTAATAGCAAGACAAAAAATGGAAGATTGCCTTTGATTCCGTCATGATGTTTACCAATGAAACGTGCCATAATCCATGCCAATATCGGGAGAACTAGACCTGCCAAAATTGCTACAGTTTTACTTTTTAAGACGAAAAGATTGTAATAACCATTTCCTAATATAAAAACAAAAACGATAGAAAAAATACAGACACCCCAAACAAGAATATTATGCAGTGCAATGTTATCGGTGTTATCTCTCTGATTCATAAGTGTACTCGTTTTTTATGTTTGAAATTGGGAGTAATTTTATAAAAAATTTGGCAACTATTTAGCGTAATTTCACAGGACCATAAGTTGCTCTGACAAACGAAGCGCATCATTCTCGTTGCTTCCCGATTCCGCGAAGCAGAGTTTCGGAAAATGGCATTCCCAAACAAAACTTAAGAACGAGAAAAATGCCGGAAGCGCCGGTTCTTCGCTGCTTACAAACCGGCGCATTCCGGCCTGCCTTTTTATCCACCTAACGCAATACTCAGCACATCGCTCCAATGGCCGACTTGATCGTCGCCACGGTGATAGATGGCTTTGTACTTCCACACGGCGCTGGTGCCTGCGGGCGGGAGCGGGGTGTTGTCGGTGGTGGGGGGCGAGGAGCTGATGGTCAGCAGCACGAAGCCCTTGCCGTCGCCGCGATCCTCCAAAATCTCCAGTGCGGTGGCCTTGTCCTTGGTCCAGCCGATGACCGGTTGCCCGCCTTGGAGTTGGATGCTCGGGTTGGGTTTCCAGGTGGTCGGGTCGATGACTTGCTTGGCACCGACCAGCCACAAGTCCTGCCCGATGGCATCGTTGTAATCGGACGGGGACTTCAGCCACGTCACAAAACTGGTCAGGCGCGGGATGATGCCGGGGGGGACGGCGGGCGGTTCGGGTTGGGACAAGATCAAGGGCAGCGGCCAGTCGCCGGAGCCGTCGCCGCCGTCCCGCAGCAGGTTTTTGTGGGCCGTCCGATGTTGGGCATAAGCTTGCGCATCGTCCGCGCCATGCAGCGCATAGCGGAAGGCGGCTGCATCGTCCCGCCGGGTGGCGAGGATATCAGGCATCAGCCTGAACCGCTCGGTGTATTTGGGCAGCGTGTCGGCGAGGTGGTCGAGCAGGTCGGCCCTGCTGCCGTCATCCGGGGGCAAATAATATCCGGTCACCATAGGATGTCATCTCCTGTCTATGGGTCGAGTGTGATAAGCCGAATGGTTTAGCCTATGTGCCTCTGGCAAGGCTGGATGGCCGTGGGGCAGGGTTAAAACGATGTGTAAAAGGTCTGCCGAATATGCAGCAAGGTCAAACGGATGAGCAAAAAAGCCTGCCTGATATGCGGCAAGGTCTAGATGTTGTCTTGCAAGGTTTGTTAGACGTTTAATAAGGCTCGCTAGACGTGCGGCAGGGCTTGAAGCATGCCTAGCAAAGCGCACTAGACATCCCTTAAGACGTGAAGCATGCAGTCTGGCCTTATCGCGCTGTTCGGCGGTGAAGGCGATGTCGATATGATTTGAAAGCATGTGCTAAATTCAATGGGTCCGTTGCAAAATAGTTCGCTTCGGCATCATAATTCCGGGAATTTCGCTAGTTGTCAAGCATCAAGTGTGATTTTTTTGATACTCAATCAATGTATTGCTGTCAAGCGACACGCCATAGGAAGATTAGATGCACAGGGCGCGGCTGAGAACGCAGCCGCCACGCTTGAAGATTGGGGTGCCGGGCGAAAGGCAAAGTCTTACCCAGGACTTTCACGCCAGAACCCACAGTTGGCCGGACGCTTGGAACATGTACCCCAGCCTTCATCCGCTCGTTTTGCCGGCGGAACAAGGCCCGGCTAACCGAGGTTTCCAGCATCACGGAGTCGCCCAGTGGTCACAAGGTGCCAAACAAATTCGCGTCGGCCTCGTCGTCGCAGGCTATACTTTCGAACCATGTACTGCTTAACCGTTTACCCTTCGACAAGCTCAGGACTAAGGGTTAAAATTTATGCCCGTCCCGTCATAGATTGCTAGACGGGGCTGAATTTACGCTAAACTCAAACTGTGAGAATCAATAAACCAGACTTTGTGCTTGCCCACCAATAAATTATGCTGAACCTCCCAATATGAATAAGGCTTTGCGCTTGTCCACACCCTCCTGCAGTGATGACCACGACCCCGCCGCACTCCCAGCCGACATTGCTCGGCAACGCATTCTCGACAAGATAACGCCGCTGGGGGTTGAGGACACAGAGCGCCTGCCGTTGCGGCAAGCGCTGGATCGTGTGCTGTCCGAGGATATCATGGCCACGATCAATGTACCGGCCCATAACAATTCTGCGATGGACGGTTATGCGCTGAATGCACATGATCTGCCTGTAAGCGGCATACGCGAACTGCGCGTCGTGGGCGCCAGTTTCGCGGGCCATCCGTTCCAAGGCGTGTGCGGCGACGGCGAGTGCATACAGATCATGACGGGGGCCGTGATCCCCGAAGGCACCGACACCGTGATCCCCCAGGAGCAGGTAGAGCCAGTCGGCAGCACCCACTTGCGCATTGATGGCCGCACTAGGGCCGGTGACAATGTCCGTGCCGCCGGTGAAGACATACGACTAGGCCAGACTGTGCTGGCGCGGGGCCGGCGCGTCACAGCGGCTGACTTGGGGCTGCTCGCCGCGCTGGGCATTCCACAAGTTTCGGTCATGCGCCGTCTGCGCGTGGCGTTTTTTTCCACCGGCGATGAACTGCGCTCCGTAGGCGAAGCCCTGCGCCCCGGCGAGATTTACGACAGCAACCGCTATACGCTGTATGCCATGCTGACCCACCAGCATTGCGAGTTCACCGACCTAGGCGTGGTGCGGGACGACCCGTCCGCCCTGCGTACCGCCTTGCAATCCGCAGCGCATGGATACGATGTCATTATCAGCAGTGGCGGCGTTTCGGTTGGCGAGGCCGACCATGTGCGGCAAGTCTTGGGCGTGCTGGGGGACATCGCCTTCTGGAAGGTGGCGATGAAACCCGGACGCCCCTTGACCTTCGGCCACCTAGGCAAGACTGTGTTCTTTGGCCTGCCCGGCAACCCGGTTGCTGTGATGGTAAGTTTTTGCCAGTTCGTGCAACCGGCCCTGCAACGTCTGGCCGGTGAAACCCCCGCTCCGCCGCTGAGCTTACGCGCAGTGTCCGCCTCGGCTTTGAAGAAGCGGGCCGGCCGCACCGAATATCAGCGTGGCATACTGAGCCAGGCCGAAGACGGCAGCCTGTCCGTATGCAAGACTGGCGAGCAAGGCTCCGGTGTGCTGACCTCCATGTCCCGCGCCAATTGTTTCATTGTGTTGCCCTCTGAGCAAACCCGGGTTGAACCGGGCACCGAGGTCACCGTCCAGCCCTTTGCGGGTTGGCTGTAAGGCTAACCACGAGCACCCCGGTCAAAACTGGCGTAGAGCAATGTTATTCGGCAATCTTATCGCATTGGACTTCGCATCATACGGATAGACCGGCGGATGGACATCAATCTTCCCGGTCGGGCCAAAAATCGCCGCCATGCCGACTTAAGGCTTGCAAAACCGAATCGGTCTAATTTAATGGCACCGGCACCTGATTGTCGCAAAACCGACAACTATAGCTACCCTTTTGTCAGCATCGTGAACCGTCCTTGAGCCTCCCCACAGATTACAAATTGTTATTTATTCAGACAATTTGGCACTATTCAGCCTCTGGCACGGTGGTTGCTCAAAAACCTTGTAAATGCCTAAGGCTTTTAATCGCCCCACTCCGACCAGGTGTAGGGCTGACGAACCCCAAGAGATTAAACATGAACTCCCGCACTGTGATTATCGACGACACGACCCTGCGCGACGGCGAGCAATCGGCGGGTGTGGCCTTCTCCTTGGAGGAAAAGATCGACATCGCCACCCGCTTGGACCGTCTCGGTGTGCCGGAATTGGAAATCGGCATCCCCGCCATGGGCAAACGGGAACGGGAAGAAATCCGCGCCATCGCCGGGCTGGGCCTGAACGCCCGGATGTTGGTATGGTCTAGGATGCGCCCCGAGGATGTCCGCGAATGCCTAAACCTAGGCGTGGGCTTTGCGGATTTGTCGATGCCGGTTTCCCGCCAGCAAATCAGCCTAAAATTGAAACGTGACGAACCCTGGGCTTTGGCGACGATTGCCGCTTGCGTCAAGCAAGCCCGCGAAGGCGGCCTGTCGGTTTGCGTGGGGATGGAGGATGCCTCGCGGGCGGGCCGCGACTTTCTGCTGCAAGTGGCCGAAGCCGCCCAAGCCGCCGGGGCCGAGCGCATCCGCTTTGCCGACACCGTGGGGGTGATGGAGCCTTTCGGCGTGTTGGATACCATCAAAGCCTTGCGCGCCGCAACCGATTTGGACATTGAGATGCATGCCCACGACGACTTGGGGCTGGCCACGGCCAACACCTTGGCGGCGGCGGTGGCCGGCGCCACCCATTTGAACACCACCGTCAACGGTTTGGGGGAGCGGGCCGGCAATGCCGCACTGGAAGAGGTGGTGGTGGGACTGCGCCAGTTATACGGAATTGAGACGGGTGTCGATCTGCGCGAATTCCCGGAACTGTCGGCGCGGGTCGAGACGGCCTCCGGCGAACCGGTCGGCTGGCGGAAAAGCCTGGTCGGCAAACGGGTGTTCAGCCATGAGGCTGGCATCCATGTGGACGGCCTGCTGAAGGATTTGGCCAACTACCAAGGCGTGGACCCCGCCGTGGTGGGGCGCAGGCATCAATTCATCCTCGGCAAACATTCCGGCTCCAGCGCCGTGGTGAGTGTGTTTGCGGACTTGGGGCTAGCTTTGGAAAAATGCGAAGCAGCGGCGGTGCTGGTCAAAGTCAGGCAATTCGTCGCCCGCCACAAGCGTCCGCCGGAAACCAACGAGTTGCTCGCCCTGCATCGGCATTTGACCCTATAGGCCGGCTAGGTTTTTATAACCGCATCGGTCTGGCGAATTATTTACTTTAAACCTGAAACGCAAGGCAACCAGCATGAGTATCGAATCCAAGCCTGAGAACCAACATGACTTGCAGGACCAGAACGCGATGGAAGCCTCTACCCCGGAGCCTGCGGAGTTCCGCAAGCCGGTGATCCTGCCGCCGCCGATACCCGGCCAGACCGCGTGGAGCATTCTACCGTGGTGAGCATCTCCATCTCCCCGGAACCGCTGGTGCAATCGCTGCTGGAGCAGATGCGGGAGGATGTCGTGTGTGTGTTTGCCCGTGACCCGGCAGCCCGCAATCTGCAGGAAGTCCTGTTGATTTACCCCGGCGTGCATGCGGTGCTGATCTACCGCCTCAGCCACAGGCTTTGGCTTGCGGGTTGGAAGTTCGCCGCCCGCTGGCTGTCTTTCATGGGCCGTTGGCTGACCAATGTGGATATCCACCCTGGCGCGAAAATCGGCCAGCGCCTGTTCATCGACCACGGGGCGGGGGTGGTGATCGGCGAAACCGCTGAAATTGGCAATGACGTCACCCTTTACCACGGCGTCACCCTGGGAGGCACCTCTTGGAACAAGGCCAAGCGCCACCCCACCCTGGGCAACAACGTGCTCGTCGGCGCGGGGGCGAAAATATTGGGTCCGATTATTTTGGGCGACAACGTCCGCGTAGGGGCCAATTCGGTGGTGAACAAAAACGTGCCGCCTTGCTGCACCGTGGTGGGCATACCGGGCCGCATCGTCCACCGCAAGAATGTGCAAATCCAAAATGCGTTTGGCTTCGACTTGGACCACCATCTAATCCCCGACCCGGTGGGCAAGGCATTGCATTGCCTGGTCGAACGCATGGACAAAATGGAAAAACGCATAGCCAAGGCCAGTCGGCCGGTAAAAAACGATTGCGCCCAATGTGATGCGGAAGGCACCTGCCATACCCATGCCCACCCCCTGTCCGCAAACTCTTTGGAGGTGCACTGATGGACTTGATGGATTTTGAAGGCGAGGGGCTTTATTTTGAAGAGACCCTTGCACCCGGAGTCGAGGAACTGCTGCAACAGGCGGGAGAACTATACGGCGACGGCGAGGCGGAACAGCCTCTAATGGAAGCCTTGCGGCTTGCGCCCGAGTCGCTTAACGTGCTGGTGGCGGTGTACCGCTTTTATTACTACCAGCACCGTCTGCAGGACGCACTCAACATTGCAGGGCTTGCCTTGGCGGTCACCGCCCGCCGTTTGGGCATCCCTTACGATTGGAATGTGTTAACTATCGAACATATCGGCGCAGCAGGGCCGTCCTCCATGCCCCTAGTCCGTTTCCATTTGCTGTCGCTAAAGGCCGAGGCTTATTTGCATTTGCGCCTAGGCAGGCAAGCGGAAGGCAGGGCGATATTGGAGAAGCTGTTGGAACTGGACAGCCACAACCGGCTAGGTGCCAGGCAACTGCTGGAAGTGGCCGAGGCTGTAGCGTGAGCGGGCAATGGCGCGTAGCCTGAGTCAATAAATACCCCAGCGCGGGAACGATACATCAAACCATGCGAGGAACTATTATGAGCTTTGAAAACGATTTGGAACATTTGGAGTCCGCCGAGGAATTCCTCGACTACTTTGAACTGGAATACGACACGCGGATTGTGCAGGTGAACCGCCTGCATATTCTGCAACGCTACCATGATTACCTCGCCAAAGGCAAGGACGCTTTGCCGGAAGGCGACGAGGCCAAGCGTGAGGTCTACAAGCGGCTGTTGGAGCGGGCCTATCAGGATTTCGTGGACTCCGATGCCCAGACCGAGAAAGTGTTCAAAGTGTTTCACATGCACGAGCCGCAGACGACCTTCGTGCCCATCGACGGTTTGCTGAAATAGAGGCTTGCTGCCATGTGCGAAGAAGGCTACGAACGCTACGATTTCGGCGACGAGGTGCGGGTGATCCGCAACGTCCGCAACGACGGCACCTATCCTGGCCTGGAGGTGGGCGCACCCCTGGTCCGGCGCGGCTCGGTCGGCCATGTGGTGAACGTGGGCACGTTTTTGCAAGACCAAGTGATTTACTCGGTGCATTTCCTCAATGAGCAACGCCTAGTCGGCTGCCGCGAAGAGGAGCTGATCCCCGCCGACGCGCCGTGGTCGCCTAGCCGCTTCGAGTTCCGCGACAAAGTAAGCAGCCGGATCAACCTTTCCGTGGAGGGGGAAATCGTCGCGGCTGTCGGTGCCGAAGGGGAAATCCTCAAAGTGTTGCGCAACGACGACCCTGCCCAAGTCCAGTACCATGTGCGTTTTCCGGGCCGGACCCTGCAGGTGCCGGAAAACCTCTTATTGCCTTTAGTCCGTGAGGAGGAGGAAGCCAGTGAGTCCAGCGTCTAGCCAGACTGATTTTGCCGGTGCGGAAATGCCCTACAACCGTTTGCGGACCGCGTTGGCCTTGTTCGGCAAACCGTTGGCCGAACTTGAGCCTGACGAAATGCAGCGCGTGTATACCCAGGCGGACAGGGAATACCAAATCGAGCAACTGATTCTGGAAGCCCCCGAGGCCGTCGGTGTCATGGTCAGCGAAGTCGAATTGGCCAAGGCCTTGGCAGAAATCCGCGGCAAATACCCAAATGAGGAGGTTTTCCGCGCCAGCTTGGAGGCAGGCGAATTGGATGAAAACCTGTTGAGCCAGGCGCTGGCCCGGCAATGCAAGGTCAACACCGTACTCGACAAGGTTGATGCCGCCAACCCGGTGGAAATATCCGAGGTGGATATTGGCATCTATTACCATGCCAATTTCGACAAGTTCCAACAACCGGAACGCCGCGATGCCTACCATATACTGATCAGCATCAACGAGGATTTTCCCGAGAACGCCCGCCCCAGGGCAATGGAGCGCATTTTAGGTATAGCCGAAAAGCTGGAGCGCAAACCCTGGCAATTTGAGGAATTGGCGCAGCGCCACTCCGAATGCCCCACAGCCATGCGCGGCGGACGCATAGGCTTGGTGCGTCGCGGGCAATTATACCCGGAGCTCGACGCCGCCCTGTTCAGCCTAGGCCCAAGCCAACTGAGCAAGGTGGTGGAATCGGAAATCGGTTTCCATGTCGTGTTCTGCAAAACCATAGAACCACCGCATACGCTCTCATTGAAAAAGGCCACGCCGCACATCCGCAAGTTACTCGCCGAACGCCTGCGCGAAAGCTTGCGCCGCCAATGGATCGCGGGCCTGATGCCGTTTCACTCCGACCCGGCCCCAATGCGATGAAGCCGGTGGCACTGTTGGGGTCCGGCAGCGTCATTCCGATGCAACTGCCATACGACAGTAAACATTCAACTCTCTCCCAAAATGGGGATTCAGACCAATATAAGGTGTACCGATGACGCAAACCACTAGCCATGTCCATTGCTCTTTCTGCGGTGTCGAACAGTCCCCCGCCACCCCGCTCATCGCCGGATTGGAAGGCTCCATCTGTGAAGCCTGTGTCCGTCTGGCGGACCAAGTGATCACCAACTGGGGGCGCAAGCGCATCCTCAACGAATTGCACGGGCCCATCCCCAAGCCCGCCAAGATCAAGGAGATTCTGGACAGCTATGTGATCGGGCAGAGCCTGGCCAAGGAAATCCTCGCCGTGGCGATCTACAACCATTACAAGCGCCTCAAGCATGAAAGCGGCGATGCCGGTTTCAGCCACATGCACACCGAGGTCGAATTGGGCAAATCCAATATCCTGCTGGTCGGCCCGACGGGCACAGGCAAGACCTTGCTGGCTTCCACCCTGGCTAAAATCGTCGGGGTCCCCTTCGTGGTTGCCGATGCCACCACCCTCACCCAAGCCGGCTACGTCGGCGACGATGTGGAACACATCCTGGTGCGCCTGTTGGAAGTGGCGGAAGGCAATGTGGGGCGGGCGGAATGGGGCATCGTCTATCTGGACGAGGTGGACAAACTGGCACGCAGCCCGGAGATGGCCACCAACACCCGCGACATCTCAGGCGAAGGTGTGCAACAGGCGCTGTTGCGGCTGGTGGAAGGCGCGCAAGTGAAAGTGTCGTTGAAAGGCAAAAAACGCGAAGGCGGCGACGAGGTCATCATCGACACCCGCAATATATTATTCATCGCCGGCGGTGCCTTCCCCGGCTTGGAAAAGCATGTGGCGAAACGCCTGGCCCCCGCCAAAACCGGCATTGGCTTCCACGCCAGCCCGGTGGACACCGAGACTAAGCCGGAACTGGATGCCTTGCTCAACGAAACCCAGCCCGGCGACCTGCGCCAATTCGGCCTGATCCCCGAATTCATTGGCCGCTTCCCGGTGCTCGCCCCGCTGGAACCACTGGACGAGGCGGCCCTCATCCGCATCCTCACCGAGCCTAAAAACGCCCTAGTCCGGCAGTATCAAAAGCTGTTCGCCTATGAAAATGTCAGCTTGGAATTCACCGGCGAGGCTCTCAACCGCGTCGCCCAAAAAGCCATCGAACGCGACACCGGGGCGCGCGGCTTGCGCGGCATACTGGAACAGGTCTTGCGCAAACCCATGTTTGAAATCCCCTCCCTGACCGGCATAGAACGCTGCATCGTCGACGAGGAAGTGATCGACGGAAGCGCCGAAGTCAAGACCGTCCCCATCGACCTGGAAACCCTGGCCGAATCCGCCGCCGCAGAACAGGAGGAACAAGACCAGCCGATGGCGGCATCGGGGGGGTGAGGCGGCAGTGGCTAGCCGCTGGTATAGGGCGCTGCGATAGTAAAGCAACATTGAACTCCCTCGCCCTCCGGGAGAGGGTTGGGGTGAGGGCAAACCGAATGTAGCTTTGCTACCGCGGGCATCTATGACAACGCCGTCATGCCGGCAGGAAAGCCGGTGTCCAGTGCCATGGACGGTAGCTTGCCGATTGAATAATTGCTTGGATTGTGTGCCCAGTTCTAGGTGGTTAAGCCGTTCGTGGTGGGCTTGTCGAACCATGAATGGCTCAACCGTCCATCCTTCGACCCTTCGACAAGCTTAGGACTCAGGATGAACGGTTAAGCCTCATTTCCTAGTTGTTAAAAAACTTCAATACCTTCGCCAATGTCGTGAGATGCCTCCAATTTTGGCACAGAACCGCCGATATAAAGGCCAAGCTGGTGCTTGGCGTTCCCATTGGGAGCGCCAAGCCCCAGCTTGGCGAAGGTATTGACCTAATATCAGTTGCTAAAAGCCACAGGCTTACTGGCAACCCGACTGGGGCAACCAATAGGCTGTCGGCCCTTCATTTTGCAAATTTCCATCCGGCCCTTGGTAATAGACATTACTATCGGCAGAGGAAACACCTAGGTAGGCGTTGGTTGCCAGATAGTGGCGGTAGGTGTACATGTCCCAAAACGCGCTGGCAGCCCCGGACGGCGAGAACAAGCCGGGATAGTTTCCTTCCGCCCAGTTGAACAGGCAATCGAATTGAGGCGGGGCTTTGCAACCGGCCTTGGGCAGCCAATCCGCCAGAGGGCCTTCATCCTGCAAACTCCCGTCCGGCCCTTGGTAATAAACATGATTGTCCACAGAAGAAACGCTAAGGTAGGCGTTGGTTGTCGGATAATGGCGGTAGGTGTACTCATTCCAAAACGCGCTGGAAGCCCCGGACGGCGAGAACAAGCCGGGATAGTTTCCTTCTGCCCAGTTGAACACACATTCGACGTTGGGATCAGGTGTTCTGGTGTACTTGAACAACCCGACATCAGCAAACATATAGAGCGTAGCAGGGTTGGAGGGGTCAATGACCAAACTATTGGGCGCAGTAAAAATGCTACTTGTCAGTCCGTTGTTGAATGGTTTCCAACTAGCCCCTCCGTCGGTGCTCTTGTACACCCCGTTATTATGATAATTTATAGCATAGAGCGTGGCAGGGTTGGATGGATCAATGACTAGGGAACTGATATTTGCGCCGGATGGCAAACCTGTGCTGGTTATTGCGTTCCAATCCCCCCCGCCATCATCACTTCTGTAGATCATGCTATTAACTACCGAATAAAGCGTGGCTGGATTGGACGGGGCAATGGCCAAGGCAGAGACATCATACCCCTCCCCAGGGTATGAGACTATCAGCCCTGTGTTGATTGGGTTCCAACTCTCTCCGCCATCGGTGGTTTTGTATACGCCACCTTTTTCTTCATCAGACCCATTATTGCTAGACCCCCCTCCCGTATATAACGTGGATGGGTTGGATGTATCTATTACCAAGGCACGGACATTAAACGCAGATGTCAAGCCCGTATTGGCCGGACTCCAGCTCCCACCTTTGTCGGTGCTTTTTAAAACCTCTACATGCGGGGGATTGTTATACGAAACTGTCGCATAAAGTATGGCAGGGTTCGATGGATCAATGACTTTGGGAGCGAAGGTGACAAACTGAGCAGGCACTGGCATTGGCATCGTCTTCCAACTTATCCCGCCGTCGATGCTCTTGAACTGCCCAGAATACATCGTTGCAGTGTTGGATGGGTCGATAACTATGACTCCGCCCCCCCCAGCCATGCTGTTGACTAAGCTCCAACTCCCTCCGCCATTGCTGCTTTTTTTCAGCCCACAGGCAGTTCCCACATAGAGCGTGGACGGGTTGGACGGGGCGATGCCCAGGGAACCGATAGACGTGGCTGTCAGTCCAGTGTTGACCGGGTTCCAACTCACACCACCGTTGGTAGTCTTTAATACCTCGCCACAACTCGGAATTAAACCGTTATAACCACCGCTGGTACTTGCGGTTGCCACATAGAGTGTGGCCGGGTTGGTCGGGTCGATGGCCAGCGTTGTGGCATACATAGCTGTCAAGTTGGCATTGACTTGGCTCCAAGTTTCGCCCCTATTGGTGCTCTTGAATACCCCGCCGTTAGCCGCTGCATAGAGCGTGGACGGGTTGGACGGGGCGATGACTAGGGAATCGAACGCCCAATGTGACGGCAGGCCAGTATTGGATGAGGTCCAACTCCCCCCGCCGTCGGTGCTCTTAAATAACCCGCAGCCGTTACCGCTACTACATATTCCCGCATACTGTGTAGACGGGTGGGACGGGTCAAAGACCAAGAGGCTGACCTCGTTAGTTGTCAACAGGTTCCAGTTCCCGCCACTGTTGGTGCTCTTGTACACCCCACCATATGTCAACATATAATAAAGCGTGGATGGATTGGACGGGTCTATGACCAGTTTAGATATAGTCACAGACCAAGAATTTGACGGCATAGTGTAGATCGGCCTCCAACTTCCTCCCCCGTCGGTGCTCTTGAACACACTTGCCCCCGACGATTCCAATCCGCTTGCGGCGGGGCGATATACCCCTCTGATTCCCGCGTAAAGCGTGGCCGGGTTGGAGGGATCGATAGCCAGAGCCGAGACTGAAACCGTCGCTGGAAGGCCCGTGTTGACTGGGTTCCAAGCCTTTCCTCCGTTGATGCTCTTGAATATCCCTCCGCCAGTTATGCTTTCAGAATATAAATATAGCGTAGAGGGGTTAGATGGGGCGATGACTAGGTCATTGACAGACAAAGCGGACAGGCCGACATTGCTTGGACTCCAACTTTCCCCGCCGTTGGTGCTTTTGAATACCCCACCGTTAGCCACTGCATAGAGAATGGCCGGGGTGGACGGATCGACAACCAAGGTTGAGGCACCGCCCCCTTCCGGCCCTATGCTCGTCCACTGGTTGTCCCCTGCCCAGACAGCCGACGAGGCGAGATGGAGCAAGCTAATCAGTACCAAAAATAACGTAGATAAAATATACTTTTTCATGGCTGCAATCCCTCGTAAGCATCTGAAAATTATTATTTCCACTATCTGTAGTTACGCGCATGTCAACAACGGGCTTGCCGACCTACGGCGGTGATGGTTTGGTTTGCCGCCTAACCGGGTGGCAACCTTTGCCGTCAACGGTTTCTATAGCTGCGCGTAGCGTGATTTTAACACGCTACGGAAAAAATATCAACGAAGTATTTTTCTCGGAAATGACATTAATAGGTCGGCAAGCCCTTGGCCGATGTGTGCATGATCACTCCGGCAGCAATCCCTCCAACGCCGATTTGTCGAGTTTATCCTTCTCAACTTTTAGATAAGCCACGCCGTCATCGGCCAGTACCACCGCTTCGACTACGCCCCGGATTAGTCTTAACTTGACCGACAAAGCCAGTGCCTCATCCGCACTCAGATTGCCGAAGTTGATCAACAGCGAGCTGAGATGGCGGGGCGGGGCCATGCGCAGGGCGACCAATGCCCAGATGAGGGCAAGGCTTGAGCAGAAGGCAAAGACGTTGGGAACGCCAAAAGCTCCATAGATGGTGCCGCCGCTGACTCCGCCGACGAAAGCGCCGAGAAACTGTGCGGCGGAATAGACCCCCATCGCCGTGCCCTTTAGCTCGGAAGGCGCGACTTTGGAGACCATTGACGGCAGGGTCGCTTCCAGCAGGTTGAAGCCGGTGAAAAACACAAACAGCAGGAAACCGATGACGTAGACATTGTAGGCACCGAACAAAAGTCCTGCGTCGGCGAACGCGATGACGGCGATGAAGGAGACGAACACGGCTTTCATCTTGCGTTTTTTCTCTGCCAGGATCACGAAGGGCACCATGCTGAACAGGGACAATACAAATACCGGCAGGTACACCTTCCAATGGCTGGCGGTCTCCAATTGCAGGGTGTCGCGCAAGACTAGCGGAATCACGACAAAGGTGGCGGTCAGGATGGCGTGGAGGCAGAAAATGCCGAAATCCAGCCTGAGCAGTTCCGGGTTTTTTAACACCTTGCCAAATTGTGCCGGTTGGGCTTCGGTGTCGCGGTGGAAACGGCTGATGATGGGCGTGGGTACGACGAGGTAAAGCACGGCGATACCCGCTAGGGCGAGGCCGCTGATAATCCAAAAAATGCCCTTCACGCCGATCAAGCCTTCCAAAACCGGCCCGGCCACCATGGATACGGCAAAGGAAATGCCGATGCTGATGCCAATCAAGGCCATAGCCTTGGTGCGGTGTTCCTCGCGGGTCAGGTCGGCGGCCAAGGCCATGACGACAGAGGCCACCGCGCCCGCGCCTTGTATGGAACGGCCCAAAATCACGCCATAGATGGAGTCGGCCAAGGCGGCAATCACGCTGCCTAGGGCGAAGACTAGCAGGCCAAAGGCGATGACCTTCTTTCTGCCGACACGGTCAGACCAAAGCCCGTAGGGAATGCCGAGCAGGGCCTGGGTCAAGCCGTAGGCGCTGATGGCAAGGCCAATCAGAAAAGGGGTGGAACCTTCCAGATCGCGGGCATAGATTGAAAACACCGGCAGGATCATGAACAGCCCGAGCATTCTGAGCATGTAGATCCCGGCGAGGGAAAGGCTGGCGCGCAATTCCGCGCCTGTCATCGGGGTGTCGATTTCCAACGCCTGCTTCAAAGCGGCTTCTCCT
>CAIZPP010000192.1 GCA_903934875.1 uncultured Methylococcaceae bacterium | reverse complement strand
GCGTTAAACAAACCCGCTATTTCCACACCGACCACCTAGGCAGCATCGACGCAGTGACCGACGACAACGCTATCGTGCTGGCCCGCTATGCGTTTGACCCGTTCGGTAACCGCACCGCGCTGTATGGCAGTTTAAACACCATTAACCACGGCTTCACCGGCCACGAACAACTGCCCGATGTCGGCCTAATCCACATGAACGGGCGGGTGTATGATCCGGTGTTGGGGAGGTTTTTGAGTGCTGATTCGAGTATTCAAGCGCCGGGAAATCTTCAGAGCTACAATCGCTATAGCTATGTCCTGAATAATCCGCTGGCTTATACCGATCCGAGTGGGTTTTCGTGGTTTAGCAGCCTATTTAAATCTATAACCAAAGCTATTACCCAAGTTCTGCAAAATCCGATAGTCAGGATTGTTGCCACCGTCGCAGTCGCCTATTTTACAGGCCAGTATATTGGTGGCTATTTTGCATCGGGTGCAGTAGGTAGCGGAAGCAGTTGGGCGGTAAGTTCGGTGGCACTCAATGCCGCCGGTCAAGTCTCGGCTTATACATTGACCACAGCGGGAGCAGCTTTAGTAGGTGCGGGGTCAGGCTTTGCGGCTGGATTCATTGGTAGCAATGGAAACTTTAACACTGCGTTGCAAGGTGCGGTCCTTGGAGGTGTGGCGGGAGCTTTCTCAACCTGGCACACTACACAATGGCAACTTACTAATCCTGAATATCTGACTAAAAACATGTTGCAAAGAAGCGTGACTAATTGGGATCAAATCGCATTAAAAGTAACTGGCGAGGCGATTACCCGTGGAGCAGCTTATGCTGCTTTTGGCAAAGATTTTAGTGCTGGGCTGCTCTCTTCACTTGCGCCCGCGTTATCAACTGAACTTTATAATGCCTACGTCCCTTGGAATGCCCAAGCGTTTGGGCCAGGTGGGGCCGGTGGGTTAAAGGATGAGAATGGTATACTTGTCTATCGAGATATAAACAACTTTGGAACATGGATCGACAAAACTTCTAGCCTACAATCAGCAGGCGCTGAGGGTGGTTGGTTCAGCAGGCTAATGGATGGTAATATTCCCGGAATGGATGCAATATCAAAAGTTCATGATACTTGGGCGGCTTATTCTTTTAAGGATAGTCTATGCGAATCAGATGCCTGTGTCTCGACCATGCTCCCAGCCGCTGGCGTGAGCTATGGTGCGCTTTATCATTATTATCGACCTTAACAGGGCCGTAGGGCGCAATAGCGTACTCGCGTATTGCGCCGAATGGCTATACATGCGGCGGAATACGGCGGAGTACCGCCTATTCCGCCCTACGGATGTACTACGGATGTACGTCTGCGAGGGCCGTAGGATGTGCTGAGCTTGCGAAGCGCATCAATCGCGATGGCCGCAAACGCGAACGATGCGCCTCGTTCCTCGGCACATCCTACGATGAAATGCCGTACCGGTGAGGGTCGGATAGGCTGAACTTGCGAAGCCCATCAATCGCGACTCGGCATATCCAACCGGGTTACCGCACCCAACTCGATTGCTGAGCCATGTAGGGTGCGCATTGCGCACCTTTACCTTTACGGATGTTCCTCTGGTTCCCAAGCTCCAGCTTGGGAACCCATCCCTTACAAGCTCCTGCTTGCCATCCTGCCGGGAAGCTGGAGTTTCAAAGACCGCATTCCCAAGCAGTAGCTTGGGAACGAGCATAAATCCCATTTGAGCAACGCAGGCGATGGGAAACGTATTGGTTGATTGATCCCTTAGACGGAACCAAGGAGTTTGTCAAACGGGACGGCGAATTTACCGTTAACATCGCTTTGATCCATCAGCATCGCCCGGTTTTGGGGGTTGTTTATGCCCCCGTGACCGAGCTTTGCTATTTTTCCACTGCCGGTTCCTGTGCGTACAAAGCAGTCGGACAGGAAAGCCCTGTGCAAATTTTCGCCCGCGCACAGGCATCACATCCCCCTGTGGTGGTTGGCAGCCGCTCGCATCTGACGGAGGAAGTGAAGTCTTATCTGCTGCGACTAGGCGATTACAAAATGAAGTCGGTCGGCAGTTCCTTGAAGTTTTGCTTCGTCGCCGAAGGGGAGTCCGATCTTTATCCGCGCCTTGGTCCGACTTCAGAGTGGGACACGGCAGCCGCCCAGTGCGTCGTCGAATCCGCCGGCGGCTGAGTCGTCAATTTATCCGGGAAACCTTTGTTGTATAACACCAAGCCGTCGCTGCTGAATCCATTTTTCCTTGTCTTTGGCGATGTGTCTCGTGATTGGTTGCAGCACAGCGTTTTCAACATCAAAGAGTTACTAGCTAGCTTGTATGAAAGGGTAGGTTATTCAGTTAACGCGAAGGGTTAACTGAATATCCATTATTTAGGTATATTTTAAAGATGGGTGGTGGGTTTAATTGATTTATTGATATAATCAACAGTATCTCAAAATTTATTCAATTTTACAAATAATATGGCATATCAACTTGTTCCCTACAAGTATTGCAACAGCACGGCGGTGGTTCGCTACGGCACTCAAAGCGGCCAGTCCCGCTTTAAGTGCAAGGATTGTGGGCGCATCTTCAAAACCGATTATGTCTACCGCGCCTACGAACCCGGCGTCAAAGACCAGATCGAGGACATGGCCATGAACGGCAGCGGCATCCGCGACACCGCCCGTGTCTTGGGCATCGGCAAGGGTACGGTCATCGCCACGCTAAAAAAAAGTCCGCCGAGGTGGTCACCGTGAACCCTTACGTGGGTAGCCACGACATTGATGTTGAAATAAGGCATCTCATTGATCCGCCTATGAATGCCCAAGCGGACGAGCAATGGAGCTTCGTCGGCAACAAGAAGAACCAGCGGTGGCTCTGGTATGCCATCGACGCGGCAACGGGGTGCATCCTGTCGTTCGTGTTCGGGAGGCGGCAGGACGAGGTCTGCGGTCGGCTGATCTCGAACTTGAAAGCCTTCAACATCCGAACCTATTACACGGACGACTGGGGCAGCTACCCGGTGTTCATCCCCAAGGAAAAGCATGTGGTCGGCAAACGCCACACCCAGAAGATAGAGAACAAAAACCTGTCGCTGCGCACCCGCATCAAGCGGCTGGTGCGGAAAACCATCTGCTTTTCAAAGTCGGAAGTGCTTCACGATACGGTAATTGGATTGTTTATCAATAGATACTGCTTTCAAGTATTATAAATCAATTAAACCCATCACCTAAAGATGAAAACGCTGCATATTGGGCATTCTTGTGACATCAAGCTTGCCGTGTTTTTCCAACCGCTGTTACGCGACGGTTTTTTACCTAAGCTACTTTCGTGCCAAAAGCTATTGTATCAGCCATTTTGGGTAATATTACCGAAACCCTGAAAAATCAACTTTTACCATAAGAAAATGTTGTATTTCCAGATGTGGATTGGGTAAAATTTAGCCGTATTAGCTTGGCTTGCAAGCAGGCGGGCCGCTGGGTTTTATCTTGGCGGTTCGGTGTTTCCCAATTGGGAGTCTACGGCTTGACGGATTAGATTTCAGCGCTGACGCGAAAGAAAACGTCAGATTTATTGATTTTTCTGTATAGGCTTCGTTTCTAAGGCCGAATACAAAGTTGGGCAAGCTGAAGAAAGGGCTATTCCCACTCCATAGATTTTGGAAAACTACAAAATGCGAAAAAAATTGTTTGATTTAGTCCGAGATGAAGATACCACTCAAGAAAAGTTGGCAAGGTTGTCTCTTGCTCTTGAACACTTAACATATAAAACCATTCCTGGAACAAAATGTTCTTATAGAGTTGATCCTCACAACACGAGCACAATGACGCAGAAGCATGCTCATGTTTATGCTAAACCCTCTGGGAGTGGCAAGGAATTGTATTCCGTCAATCTTGATGGGAGCGGCCACGATGGTTCATCTGGAAAAAATATCCCTCTTTCTCATGCTGAATATTTCCAGAGTTTAGGCTTTTCAATCCCACCAAGTCTTACACTGGAAAGTTTAGATTATTCATCACTATTACCAAATGACTATGAATTTGTTATCCTTGAAGAATAAGCCCGATAACCCTGCGCTAAAGGGGTCACGCCTTAGCCCCACGTTCGTGCAAATGGGGTTGCTTGGGCTTATGTAATGAACTAAGTGGTATTTTCAGTAAATGATAATTTGAACGTTAATTTTAGGAGTATGGATTATGGGGATTTTATCGTCTATTGGTGGATGGGTTAGTAGTGCAATTACTGTTGCAAAAAATATTGTAAAGGGAGCTGAATATGTTTTATCTACCGCCGCATCAGTTGTTGACGCTCTTTTACAAGGAAGAAAAATTATCTACGAAAACGATACCCCCCAATCTCCGCCAACTGAAACAAGTAAAACTAATGAGCGTCCCGACATAATGGGAGGCGAAAATTTAAATAAAAGCGATATTGCAGAACTGCTCTCAGATATTGACGATAACCGAAAGAAACTTTCCTCAATTCAAAACAAAAATGAATTAGAACATCGTCAAATTCAATTGCAAATTGACATAATGGAATTGATAGTTTCAGCATCAACATTTGAGCGATTCACAAATAACATCAATCTACATGCCTCAAATCTTAATATTCATTTGCAAACGATACAAAACACGGCAGGTTTGCTTGATTGCGTAAATCGTCAACGAGTTGCAATCAAGGCACTAATGGGAACAGTCAATCATCTGATAAATGTAACAGGTACAGATGGCACGGTAAGAAAACTTGAGGGGCTTGATATAGATGTACGTCCTGACTCTATTTCAATTTACGGGGCTTATAAATCGTTTGAAAATACCCGTACTTTACTAATTAATGAAATTGAGTCATTTTCAAATTCAATCCAAGAACAAATGAACCGGATTGACACTGTTAGAGCTGCCGCCAGAAATGTTCCGGGACAAAGAACTAAGGTAAATTCATGGCTTAGTGATTCGGTTGAGCCTAAGTTACTTGATGCTAAAAATTCTGCTGACAAATTAAAAGGCGAACTATTGGTGTTTCCGCGTCTTGAAACCAACTTACGGCGTGAGTTGGAAAACATAAAACAAGAAACAATCTGAATCAAAGGGGGCAGTTAAGTAACGCGGTAAGTCGCATACAAAGGCGCAATAGGGCCATAGGATGCGCTGAGGTATTGGTTTGTTGAATTCGACCAAGCACGTTGGGATAAAAAACTGGAAGCCGATTCGAATTCTGGAAAACTAGATTTCCTTATCAATGCGGCGCTCGCCGAACACGAAGCTGGATTAACGAGAGACCTTTGAAACACAAAACGGCTGATACGCCTCCTTCGTCGGCAAATCCAATGGGGGGGGATTACAATTCGAGCAAAAGTTTTGCTCGACGCGAAAGCGGAAAGCGAGTACAAGCGAGGAACCGGATGCGGAAAAACTGCACGTCCAGGTCTGTGCGGGGGCTTCTTGGCTACAGAGGCTCCTACCTTAAGAGGCAAGCTCCAAAAAGTCATGTTAAAATATACAGATGCACCGCAAAACAAATATCCGATCATGTCTCAGCTTAATATTAATCATTTTGACGTAAAAAAGGCCGGCCAGTTGGTTTTTTTCTTTATGAAAAAATCAACTTTAGGCCGGATGAACGTAACTAAATTGCGTCTGATTAAATGGCTTTACCTAGCTGAGCGAGCCTCGTATGAGAAATTTGGCGAACCAATGCTTGGCGACCGATTGGGAGCTTTACAACATGGTCCTGTAACGTCAGAGACCCTAGCCTTGATAGAGGGTAAAAGTCGCTCTTTTCCGCCAAATTTCTGGGGTGATTTAATTACAGTTGATGGGGGTCATCGACATCAATATGTGCACTTGGCATCTAACTGTAAATATCAGTCATTAGATGATTTGGATCGGTTCAGTGAATCCGAGATAGAGTTGCTTGAGGGTATTTGGAATAAATATGGTCATTGGTCGGCAACGCGATTAGAAAAATATTTGCATAACACCGCCTATTTCCCAGAATGGACTTGGAAGAAAGGCGAAGGTACGAAGTGGATCGCTATTGAGGATATCCTGAAGTACGTTGGTTTTGAGGAGGAATCTATTGAAGCGCAAACTAAGCAAATATTAGCATTTTATGCGCATTCAGAATAAGCTTAAAAAGCATGACAGTGAAAACTTGTGTTGGGGAGCCGATTATAACGGCAGGAACAACCATTCTTATTCCCAGTGGGTCAATCGGCGACCATCTCTTTGTTGTAATATTTGACATAAAGGAAATTAATGGAAAGCCAAAGGCACTGCTGGCCCCAGTCGTAAGTCAGTTCCCAAGATGCGAAATGACCTGCCCGCTCACCAGTGGCGATCATCCTTTCGTAAAGCATGAATCCATAATTGCCTTCAATCATTGCCGTACTGAAAGCTTAGAGCACATTCACGACTGCCTTGCATCTGGACTTTTTAGGATTAAATATCCCCCAGCTTCGAATTCGCTTCTCTTGCGAATACAGGTTTCATATTCCCAATCAAAGCGAGTACCTAAACATATCAAAAGGGATTGGATCTGATCGGTTAAAAAGCCTTTAAGTTGATGTAAAGACAAGGGAGCCATAGGGCCATAGGTTGATCTGAGGTACGAAACGCATCAATCGCGAACGATGCGCCTCCTTCGCCGGCACAGCCTCCGGGCCTGAAAACAAAACCCCGACTTTAGCCGGGGTTTTGGGGTGGACTTGATGGTGCTATTGATTAATGCTGAATGACCGGCTTGCCCAGTTTGGGTGTTTCCTCAGACTTAGCCACCGTCGCACCGGGTTGGCTGTCGCCGCCAGAAGTAGGCGGATCAATCCAGCTTTGCGGAGGGCTGGGTATCTTGCCATCCATGATTTCGTCAATCTGGAAGTGGTCAATCGTTTCATACTTCATCAGCGCATCCGCCATGACATGCAGCTTTTCCATGTTTTCCCGAAGTATCCGCTCGGCCCGCTCATAATTGCTGTCGATAACCGAGCGAATTTCCTCGTCTATCAGATGGGCAGTCTCTTCAGAAACGGATTTGTGCTTGGTGACCGAGCGACCCAAAAAGACTTCGCCCTCTTCCTCGCTGTAGGCCAAAGGACCTAGCCGGTCTGAAAGCCCCCAGCGGGTGACCATGTTTCTGGCCAAGCCTGTGGCTCTTTCAATGTCATTGGATGCGCCTGTGGTGACTCTTTCCCTGCCGAAAATGATTTCCTCGGCCAACCGGCCACCAAATAGGCTTGAAATCATACTTTCCAGCTTTTGCTTGCTGGCGCTGTAGGTATCGCGCTCGGGCAGGAACATGGTGATGCCCAAAGCTCTCCCTCTAGGCATGATGCTAACCTTGTAAACTGGATCATGCTCGGGGACTATGCGGCCAACGATGGCATGTCCGGCTTCATGGTAGGCAGTCAGTTTCTTTTCGTCCTCGCTCATCACCATAGATTTGCGTTCCGCGCCCATCAGGATTTTGTCTTTGGCTTTTTCAAAATCCTCCATTTGCACATCGCGCTTGTTTTTGCGCGCTGCAAACAACGCCGCTTCGTTGACTAAGTTGGCCAAGTCGGCACCTGAGAAGCCTGGAGTTCCGCGAGCCAGATATTTGATTTCCACATCTTCAGCCAAGGGCAGACGTTTGGCGTGTACCTTCAATATATGCTCCCTGCCACGCACGTCAGGCAAGCCCACGGTGATTTGCCGGTCAAAACGGCCTGGCCGCAACAGGGCCGGGTCCAGAACATCAGGCCGGTTAGTGGCCGCAATGACGATGACTCCCTGATTACCCTCAAAGCCGTCCATTTCGACCAGCAATTGGTTCAGAGTCTGCTCGCGCTCGTCATGCCCGCCGCCCAGCCCAGCGCCCCGATGCCTACCCACTGCGTCAATTTCATCAATGAATATGATGCAAGGGGAGCGTTTCTTGGCCTGCTCGAACATGTCACGGACCCTGGATGCGCCCACGCCTACGAACATTTCAACGAAATCCGATCCCGATATGGTGAAGAAAGGAACTTTTGCCTCGCCTGCAATCGCACGGGCCAGCAAAGTCTTACCGGTTCCGGGCGGGCCTACCATCAAGGCACCACGGGGAATCTTGCCGCCCAGTTTCTGAAATTTGCCGGGGTCTCTAAGGAAGTCGACCATTTCCGAGACATCTTCCTTGGCTTCTTCCACGCCCGCGACATCGGCGAAAGTGACTTTCACTTGGTCTTCCTCAAGCAAACGGGCTTTGCTTTTGCCGAAAGACATGGCACCGCCGCCACCGGCGCCTTGGGATTTGCGCATAAAATAAATCCATACGCCAACCAGCAACAACATGGGCGCCCACGATATAAATATCTGCATCAGCATGGATTGCTGCTCTGGGGGCTGGGCTTTTATTTCCACGCGGTTTTTCAATAAGTCATCGACTAAATGGGGGTCTCCGGGGCTATAAGTCATAAACTTGTCGCCTGAACCTGTAGTGCCTTTGATCACATGGCCGTCGATAGTCACTTGCTTGACTTGCCCATCGTTCACCGCAGAGATGAATTGGGAGTAGGGCATTGACGTGTCTTCGGTTTTGCGGTTGCCGAAATTATTAAATACTGTCATCAAAACGACAGCAACAACTACCCACAGTAAAATATTCTTCATCATGTCTTTCACTTGATTAGGCTCCCTAAGATGGAATTGAGATCGGTCATGAAGCCCGAGGAAAACAGTCAAGATTTGTAGCCCTAATGGTACATTCCAACTTTCCCTCCTCCTTGCAATTAAATTTTTCTCCCTGGCATACTGAGGATATGACCGGCTTGATTTTGGTTGGTTCCAGCGCAGTTTGCAAATAAAGTAGGTTGCCCACATATTATCATTTTGCAACGTCCATACGGATGAAGCCTTCCCGGTTGGGCATCTTAACTTGAGGCAGGGCAAGCGCATTCATTTCGGCGGACTCAGCGATGATTGCGTTGAGGGTTAGCAGATAGGCGCAGACTGCGTAGGTTTGGTCGTTGCTCAGGGAGCCGGGCGCTGCGGGAGGCATGGAGCGGCGCACGAAATCGAACAATGTGGTGGCCGTGGGCCAATAGGTTCCGATGGTCTTGTCAGGATGGGCATCGGTCAAGCTATGTTTGGCACCGGCTAATTCCTCCGCGCTTCCTCCCAAGCCGTTGCTGCCGTGGCAGGCTGCGCAATGGTGTTCATAAACGGCCTTGCCTTCTATGGAGCTGCCATGTCCCGGCGGAAGCCCCTTGCCATCGGGAAATACGGTCAGGTTCCATGCCGCGATTTCTTCTGGGGTGGCTGGTTTGCCAAGGCGTGGACCATCGGCTGCAGCAAACGCGGACAGCGGGGCGGTTGCGCAGACCAACACAAAAAAGCAGGCTGCTTTAGTAGACATGGCTGAGATGTCCTTCCGTATCCAAGCACCAGGCGACTTGGGCGTTGTAGTGGAAATAGCCGTTGCGCCCCCGTTCAAGGATGAGCTTTTCACGTTCGGGCTGCATGTATCCGGTTTCATCGCTAGCCCTGCTTTTCAATACGGTCTTGCCGCCGTTCCAATGCCAAGGAATGCGGAAGCGGGTGAATGACTTGGACAGCACCGGTTCTTGCAATTCCGCTTCCGCCCAGGTTTTGCCACCGTCCGCGGAAACTTCCACTTTTTTGACCTTGCCGCGACCGCTCCAAGCCAAGCCTGATATTTGGTAAAGGCCCGGGCCTTGCAGGCGGTGACCGGGCGATGGATGGGTGATGATCGATTTGGCTTCCATGATGAAGGTGAATTGCCGTGACTTGCCGTCTGGCTGCAATTCCGTGTATTTGGCCGTTTCATTGCGGGCCATCGCGGGTTGGTCGGCAGCCTCCAGGCGGCGCAGCCATTTGACATTCGTGACACCTTCCCAGCCGGGCAGCAATAATCTTAACGGATAGCCGTTTTCGGGGCGGATGCGTTCGCCGTTCTGATAAAGGGCCAAAATGGCATCGTCCCAGGCTTTGTCCATTGGAATGCTAATGTTCATGGCGGCTGCGTCCGCTCCCTCGGCAATCAGCCAGCGGGCAGTTGGCTGGATTCCCGCCTCTTGCAGGACGGTGGACAAGGGCACTCCGGTCCACTCGCTGCACGAAACCAGCCCATGCAGGTTGCCTGCCGATGCCTGGGTGGGTTCTTCGCGCCAGCCGGCATTGCTGTTGCCTCCGCACTCGATAAAACAGAAGCGCGAAAGCATAGGGTAACGAGCCAATTTGTCCATGTCCAAAAAAATCGGATTATTCACCAATCCGTGGATGAGCAAACGGTGCTGGTCAGGCTCTATTTCAGGGACACCGTTATGGTGGCGTTCGAAATGCAAACCTGATGGCGTGACCGTCCCGGCCAATTGATGCAGGGGCGTCCATGAAATGCCGTTCCCAGGCAGTGCCGGATTGGAGGAAATCCAACGGATGGCCTCCTTTTCATGGGGTGAGGGCTGGCCGTAATTGGAAAGAGGTCTGCCGGGTTTCAACATCCAAGCCGGACGGTCAAATTCCGAGGCCGCAACCTCTTGGCCTATGAAAGCCATTGTCCCCAAGGTCAAGCTTTGCCGCAGAAACAAGCGTCTATCAAGCAGTCCGCCGCCGGCCACAGGTTGCGGGGGTTCGTGGAAATCGGATGTCAGGGGAGTGGGCTGCATAGCTTTTCCTCGATGGGTAGATGGATCAATCCGGCTATAAATTCAGAGTGCATTTTCTTCTCCGGGCGTGTATTGATTATTCGCAATTATTACAGTATTTTCTACATCCAATAGTTACTCGATAGTTGGTATGTAAACGCAGGCTATTGGGTTAACCTGAATGGTTAACTGAATATCCTTTATTAGGGATATTTTAAAGATCAAAATGCTGTAGATAAAGATTTTCCCATGCTTTACATACCTTTTTTATAAATGTATGTCAACTAATTATTTAAACGCATACCGCTTGTGGAGCGCAAACTACTAGCCCTAGCAATTGGGCCGAACGATGACCAAGGCGCAACTGTCTATGTGCCACAACATCGCGGGGAGTCCCGCTTTGCATTTATGTACAGCGTTTTTCTTAACAAAGAAAAATAATAAAGGACACGAAATCAAACCATCCTGTATGCGAATTGCTTTGCAAAATGATATAACCAAACAAGTAACTCTTCGATATTAAAAACGCTGTAAGCAATCAAAACTAGACTAATAAGGAACAATCCGAATCCTAGTTTAACAAATGGCGTTGTCCGCCATTTGCCGCGTCCATCATGAGCAGGGTTGAAATCGCAGGCAATAGTTGCCACCGTCGCATTGTCCTGATGGGCCAGTCCTTTTGCAGTAACCTTTTGCACAATCATTTCACAAGCGGTATTGGGGTCGCCATGTAGCAATGCCAAAATTTCATTTTCGGCCAGTGTGTTATAGATGCCATCGGTGCAAAGCACTAGCCAATCTTGCGGGTGGAGTCTGAGTCCGCAGAGGGACCGGTCGATTTCTTCAATTTCCTGTAGCCCTAAAAAACTGGTCAAGCCCTGAAGATGGATGTCATTTTTCCAATGGTATGGCAAGTCCACCCCGTGGATGTGATGGTTAAGCAGCCGGTTGGCATAATTGGAATCCGCCGTGATTTGAACCCACTGGCACTTGCGAAATAATAAAATGCGGCTATCCCCTGTGCTGATCCAATGTAACGAGCGGCTTGCCAGATGGACCACCGCCGCAACAAACGTGGTTCCGCAATTGCCTGCTTCGCCGGCTTCTTCCGCGAATGCGCAAACTGCATGGTTTGCTGCATAAAATGCCTGATACAGCGCATCGGGTATGGAAACGCGTTCGGATTTCGCCATATAATCAAGCAAAAATGCCTTTACCGCAATGCGACTGGCTTCACCTCCGTAGGCATGACCCCCCATTCCATCTGCGATTACTGCCAGCACTCCGCCGTGACGGACGAAGTATGCATCATCCTTGTCGGAAAAGCCGAAAGCATCCTGTTGGTCTGTTCTTGCCCCGACAATTTGGGCGTTTCCAACTCGCAGACTATCCGACATACAGCGTTTTCAACATTGAAGAGTTACTTGATAGCTAGTGGGTGGCGCTGGATATACGTTTAAATGGTAGGCATACTGAATATCCCTTTTTAGTTTTATGTTAAAGATGAAAACGCTGTACGTTATCGAGTACTTATCGAGAGTTATGGAATGCGCCCGCATTGGTCAATAGGTCCATGGTATTTTTATCACCGTTGACTATGCTGTAAATGATGGCCTTGTTTCCATTGCTGTCTTCCATGTTAATGTCAGCGCCGTTCTTTAATAGAAAGGCAACCATCTCACTTTGCTTGTACTTGGCTGCTTGTATCAAGGGATAGCTACCCATTTCTCTCTTGTTGATGTCAGCGCCTTTGCCGAGCAATAGTTGAACGGCTTCGATGTCTCCTGCCGCCGCCGCCGATGACAAACTAGCATAAGCTTTCTGTTTGCCTTCAGCGTGGTAGTTTATATTGAGTTCGGGATTTTGTGCAGTTAAATTATCGTCTAGCTTGGAAATTGACGGCTCTGCATTGTTCTGGCCCGCCGAGACTCTTAACGCATCATCCACATTGGATTTGAAGACTTCACTATTCGGCTCAATTTCAAGTGCCTGTCTATACAGTTGCAAAGCATATTGTTTTTTGTCAATTGAGGAGAAATAGATATTTCCAAGCTCATTATAAAACAATGCGTCATCGGGTGTTTTTGGCTGGTTTAACTTGGAACGCAGGGCAATGACTTTTAACAACGCCTGTTCTGCAGCCACCGACTTTTTTAGTTTTACATAGGTCTTGGCCAAATACCCAAGAACATAGTCATTATCCTCCGGCTTTAACCTGAAGTAAGTTTCAAAAGCGGGTTGGGCTAGGGAAAACTGGGTAAGCTCAAAGTTGGCGATGCCAAAATATAACCATGCATCGGGATTGGTCCTTTGCAGAATACACCATTTTTTTGAGTGTTCCAATAAGGTCAGCCAGTCTGCACTTTTAAGTAATTCATCGGCCTTTTTTTTGTATTGGTCGCTATCAGTTGGCGGACCGGGCGAGGTAGTATCATTTAAGGCATCCTCTTCAGCGTATGGCTGATCTTGCTTGGACGGAATGTTGGATGGTGGTCCATTGGTGAATGTTGCAATTTTGTCAGGCTTGGTTGATAGCAGCAGACGAAATTGTTCATGTGAATAAATTGCGGCCAACCAAATTAAGAAATAGATGAACGGGATAAGAGTGCTGGCTTTTCCAGCAGTTGCCAAACGTGCTAGTTTTAGAGAGTCCAAACGATTGCCTGGGAACTTTATTTCAATATCATGTATTCTTTGGGACAGGGTATTATAATACAGTGCATTGCCATAACATCCAAGCACAAAAGATAACACCAAAAAACATGATAGCCCAACTATTGTGCTATCGTAAATTATCATTGTTAGAATGGGAATAATGAAAAACACAAGCCCTAATCCAAATATTCTGTTATAGAACAGCCAAAAAGCGTTAAAAACAAAGCCAGCCGAGTTCCACGACGGCTTTAGCAATTCTACCCAGTTTAATTCAAACTTGGAAAATGCATTCAGGTAATACACAGTGCTGCTTTTGCCGAGAGCGGCCTTGAAATAAGGGGACAGTGTCTCTTGTGCAACTTCCTGCTGTGGTTTTTCGGCGGGTTGCTTGATTTTTTCTTCGGGTTTGTTGCCCTCTACGGGCGGGGAAGCGTTCCGATTGGCTTGGGTGAGTGCATCCATGAATTCTGCCACCGTGGATGGCCTAGCCTCGCGGTTCATCGCCATTGCCCGCATGACCATCTGCGAGACCGGGGGGGAGATGTCAGGCACCAGCCGGTCAGGCGCTTGCAGGGTGTCTTTCGCTGCCCGCTCGGTTGCCTCCATAGGGACCACCCCCGTCAGCATTTGGTAAAGCGAGGCACCGCAGGCATAAATGTCCGTCCAAGGCCCTTGCTGCCCTTTACGGTGATATTGCTCGAATGGCGCATATCCAGGGGTCATTAGCACCGTCATGCTGCGGCTGCGCTCACCCATCAGCATTCGGGCCGAACCGAAATCCAACAGGATAGGTGTGCCCGCGCTGGTAAGGTAGATATTCTGCGGTTTGATATCCCTATGCAGAAAGCCTTTGCTATGGACTTCGCGCAATCCATCCAATACAGGCAATAGGATGGAGAGCGCGATTTTCTCCGGCAATCGCCCTCCCTTTTGTTCCAGATGGGCTGCAAGGGTAGTGCCTGCATAAAAATTCATGACCAGATAGGCAGTGCCGTTTTCCTCCAGCACATTGCGCACACGGACAATGTTTTCATGGTCGAATTTGGCGAGGGTGCGGGCTTCCTTCAAGAAAAGTCCGAGTCCTTCAAGGAAGAGTGCCTTGTCATCCCTGGAGTGGGCGGTGATGGTGAGGTGGTTGCTGTCCCGCCCCGCCAATTCCCGTGGGAGGTATTCCTTGATGGCGACAGGCGTTTCCAGGTGCATGTCCCAGGCGAGATAGGTGATGCCGAAGCCGCCAAGTTTGCCCAAAGTGCAACCAATCAGATATTGCTTGTTCAGGACTGTGCGGTGCGGCAATACCAACCCACCGCGCGGCAAGCCTTCATCGTAGCCGCAGTGCGCACAAACAGCACTTCCCCCTTTGTCGGCAAAACAACCGGGGCAGAGGTTGGCGTAGGGGGATGGAGGCATATCCCTTAGACAAACGGATTGCAATATTTAACCGGCGGAATCTTGACCGGCAACCGTGTCCCAACGGAATTGTTCGCCGCAAAAGGGGACAAAAAGCAATTGGGTCTGCCCGAGTTCAATTACATCAAACGGTTTTAACGGCATGGGGGCCGCCACTTCCTCATCATTCAAGTAGACGATTCCACGGCTCTCTCCCGGCGTCAGCAGAAATGAATTTCGGCGCGGGTTGTAGCTGATATAGGCGTGCTTTTCGCGGGATATGGTGTTGTCGCCGCTAATGCAGATGTCCATATTGGGAGCGCGGCCTATGGCATTGCGTTCGCTCCTGATGCGAAAGTCGCGCCCTTTGTCACCCCCCTGGGTGCAAACCAACCAGCCAACCACGGGGTCGATGCCTATCTTCTTGCGAAACACGCCCACAGTCACGCCGGGGTCGCCAACAGCACGGGATGTTTGGTCATGCCGCACCGTCTGGCCTTCCGTATTTTCGGGCGGATGTTGCGGGACATGGTGGATCATCGTTGCATGGATATCCAAGTCTTGTATTCCGCATGAAGGACATGCCGAGTATTTGCTGGAGTCGAAGTAGTGCCCGTTTTCACAGCGTTTCATGCTCATAGTCAATCCCCATCAAAGTTGGTCGGCGAACGGCTAAACCTTGTTCCGGTCCCGCCTTAAGTGGATAGCCAAAATATCAAGCCGTTCATGGCTAGACTAACTCATCTTAGTATACATAGGAAAAGGATTTCCCAACATGCCGGGTGGGTACTTAATTTCAGCGCGGTGCCTGGAAATTGACTTCGAACATGTTTTCTGGGTTGGACAGGAAAACGCGTTGCCCCGCATTGAGCAATTGTGAGCCGCCGTTGGGCAGGCGTTCGCCGTTGGCTATGAAAGTCCCGTTGGCTGAATTGCAATCGACGAGGAGAAAGCATTGCGATTTGCTGTGAAAGCGAACGATGCAGTGCCGTTTGGACAGCATCCAAATGATCCCGACCACAACGACTATGCCCAAGGCGGCAGGCACCGGCCAATAGGCGGCTAGGATTTTGCCTAAATAGGCAAGCCATTTGCTGGGTGCTTAGGTGATTTCCAATAATGAATCCAACAAAACCGAAATTAATTGTCTACGAAAATCACGAACAATCCCTCCGCAAATCAACTTGCCAAGCTGGTGCTTGGCGTTCCTTCTGGGAGCGCCAAGCACCAGCTTGGCTTTTGCATGGGATGTTCTTTATTGGATATCGCCTAACGCTGGAAACGCCCGCGAATGGCCTTGTTCCGGCGGCGCTTCGATTTGGAGTGTCCGGGCAAGCCCTGGCACTCCAGCGTAACATCAGTTAGACGAGTTGGTTGTTGATGGCATAGTAGGCGAGTTCGGAATTGTTCTTCATGCCCATTTTGTCGAGGATACGCTTGCGCAGGGTGCTGATGGTGTTGGGGCTACGATCCAACGCTTCGGCGATTTGGCCGACTGACTTGCCCGAGGCCAACAGGCACAATACTTGGTATTCGCGGTCAGATAGCCGTTCATGGGGCAGTTTTCCACGTTGTCCGCCAATTTCTCGTGCGAGTATTTCGCTCAGCGATGTGCTGACATAGACCCCTCCACTGGCCAGCTTGCGCAGGGCTTTGGCTAGTTCGTCCGAAGAGCTATCTTTGCACAAATAGCCTTTTGCCCCTGCCTGTAAGGCCCGTACGGCGAGAATTTCCTCAGCATGGATAGTCAACAACAAAACGGGCAGATCGGGGTGGATGAGCCTTATCTCACGCAGCATATCCATTCCGTTTATATCTGGAAGGTTGATGTCCAAGATGGCAATGTCGGGTTTTTGGGCTGCGATAATGGCAAGTCCTTCCCTTCCACAAGATGCCTCGCCGATGACCTCCATATCTGCCTCAGATTCGATAATCAGCCGTATGCCCTGTCGTACGATCCCATGGTCTTCGACTAGGACTAGTTTTAACTTCATTTCCGGTTCACTCTTAATGATTTAGGCTGTGCCACATGGCACCGTCACCCGCACTCGGGTGCCTTTGAACGAGGGTGTGCTGTCGATAGTGAGAGTGCCTCTCAATTGCTGGATACGCTCGCTTATGCCCAGCAGTCCGAGCGATTGCGACCCGGGAGCAATGTTCTGGATGCCAATGCCATCATCTTTGACTTCAAGCAGCCAGTTTCCATTACCGTCCGGCCCAAGTTTCACTTCGACGCTACTCGCGTGTGCGTGCCGAGTGACATTAGTCAGTAGTTCCTGGCAGATGCGGAAGATATGGGTGACACGGTCCGCGTCCAAGTCGGGTTGCTGCGCTGACAATTCCTGGTGGCAGCGAATGCCGGCGCGACGCTGGAAATCCTTGCACAGCCATTCGACGGCTGCCGACAGGCCCAGGGTGTCAAGTATCCCAGGACGCAGAGCCCATGAAATATCGTGAACCGATTGGATGATTCGGTCAATCAGTTGTTTCATTTCGAGGATATCTTCTAGGTGGTCGGTCAATCCTTTGCTAGCCAGCTGCTTTTTTAGCCAGCCCATTTTCATTTTCAGGCCTGCCATGGTCTGGCCCAAATCGTCGTGGATATCGCGGGCGATACGAGTGCGCTCCTCCTCGCGCACCGACAGCAAACGCGATGCCAAGGCCCGCAAGTCATTGGTGGCGCGATTGCGCTCCGACACGTCAATGACAACACCGATGGTGGCCTGCTTGCCTTGATAATCGATGCTGCGGCTATGCAATTCAGCATCGACTACCTTGCCGTCCCGCCGCAGCAAGCCGATCTCATAGGTCAATCCTTCGCCGTTACCTGACTTAATGATGCTGACACGCTTCAACACTGAAAGTCTATCTTGCGGTTTCACTAGCGCAATGATCGGAACGCGGTTGACGAGATCGTCTGCCGAAGAGTAGCCGAGCATCTGGCACAGCGCATTGTTGGCATAAAGCAAATAGTCATCCTGATAGATATAAATGCCGACTAGCGACTGCTCTACCAGTGCCCGAAACTTGGATTCGGACAAGCTCAGTTCGGCAGTGCGCATGTGGACCAATTCCTCCAGATGCTGGCGGTAACTTTCCAGTTCCCGTTTGTTTTCCTCGTACCGGATGATATCCTCTTCCAATTCCTGCTGGACCCGGCGGTAATCATGTTCAAGGCGTTGCGAATTCATCATTATTTCGCTTAGGGCCATCATCATGACCAACAACGTGGCAGTTGTCACATAAATGGGTATTAGCGGGTGCGAGGGTAAAAAATCCGTGAGCGGTTGAGAATACAACCATGAGAAAGTGCCTCGGGTCAGGTCCAGCATCGCCCAGGCCCCGAGGCTGGCAGCCAACAAGACATCGCCGACCCCCCTGTGTGGCGGATGCCGTGCCAACAGGGCGACAACACCCCACCCGTAATAAGCACTGTGGTAAATGCTGTACAGCATGACGCGATTATTGATCTGATGGGAGTAAGTAAAGTATGCAAACAAGCTTGTCCACAACACCACGCCCAAGACTTCCCACAGGTAGCTGGTCTGATGCCGCTCCCTGAATACCAGCACTCCCCGGTTGTTGGCGATGACACCGATGGTATCAAGGCAGCCTGCCCAGACCATCGTCGCCGGATTGCCCTGCAATAAGGTATAAATTAGAAACCCCAAGGATCGTGAACACCAACCAATTGTCCAATAGGCAAAGCACGGATACGTCTTGCGCGTCAATTGGGTGATTACCATGCCCAAGGTCGTCGTCAAAGTTACGACCATGCCACAGAAAATCAGTGTGTGGTTATCCATAAAATGGATTAATGGCAGTGGATTATGCGCTGCGTTTTCGGTAGTCTAACGGTTGGATCAGTTGCCCTGCCAAGCTCGGTGCCATAGGCCCGTCTATGCCGTATTTTACCGGACATTGCTTGGGTAGATACTCAGCCGGAGAATTTCCAGAGCAAACGGAGGGAGATTTTGTTGCAGTTGTCGGAGTATTTCCATAGAGTGATAGAATTAAGAATCGTTGCGCGGAATTTTTCATGGCATTTTATACCTGCTTGGCATGGGCAAGCCAATGGTTTTTCTTTGTGAGTTGGCGTGAAAGCATACGAAGCAGTGCCTTTTGGCTAGCATCCAAATGATCCCGTCCACCCAGAATCGACCCAATCAAACCATCCTGTATGTCTGTGCTTTGCAAAATGATATAACTCAACAAGTAACTCTTCGATATTAAAAACGCTGTAAGCTATGCAAAATAACCCGCCCACTTTTATGAATGGAAATTCGGAATACCTGACATTTAACCTAGCAGGGGAGGAGTACGGCATTGATATTTTGAAGGTGAAAGAAATTCTAGCCTACCAGGCGGTTACCAAAATTGCCAACACAGCGCCGTTTATCATTGGGATTATCAACCTGCGTGGAAACATCGTGCCCATCGTGGATCTTCGCATCAAGTTCAATCTGCGAGAGGTAAATTATGACGGGTGTACTGTGGTGATTGTCTTGAATATCTTAGAGCGTGAAATCGGCATCGTAGTGGACTGTGTGTTAGACGTGATTTCCCTTCCGGCAGAACATATTCATGCCGCTCCTAAACTTGGCCCAAATGAGGATGTTCAATACTTCGCAGGGGTTGGCACACTTGATGGCCGTATGATCATACTCACCGACATTGAGCGCTTGCTGTCCGCTAGTGAAATGGCATTGTTTGCTTTTCCTGGAGAATTAACATGAAAGTGGGTACTAAATTGACAATTTTGGTTTTGCTAGCCCTACCCGGATTGATCGGGCTGGTTGCCATCAGCCAATATCAGATAGATAGGGTTTTAAATTTGGCAAATTATTCACATGTACAGGTATTGCCAAGTATCATCCTGTTGAATCAAGCAGTAAACGAACTTGCCAATATACGAACCAAAACCTGGCAATACATAAGCTATGGCGACAAGGAAAATAGGGAGGCAATTGAGCAGACGGTTAAAGTGTCGATGAGAAAAATTGACGATTGGCTAAATCAATATGAGCATAGCTTCGTCGCTGACGACAAGGACAGGCATTTGTTGGCTACCGACCATAAAGCAGTGGAAGACTACAGTGTCCTTCATGCGAGGGTGTTCCTCCTTGTCGGCCAGGATAAAGTCCAGGCAGCGCGTGACTTGCTGTTGGTCAAACAGGAAACCACTAGTAAAATCTACGAGGCTTTCGATGCACACCGCCAATACAAGGTTGAACTGGGGCAGATTAACGCCACTAAAGCCTCTGAGCTTGCGAGTGATGCTCTCTGGGCTGCGCTGACGATGGCTTCGCTAATATTGGTTGTCATCGGCTTCTTCGGTCGGTTTACCACGCGCAGCATCATTGGCAAACTAGGCTGCGAACCGTCTGAGGCCGTCGAGTTTGCCTGCAAAATTGCCGACGGCGATCTGTCATTTGCCATTGACACCAATGGCAAAGGGCAAGCCAGCCTCGCCGTGGCGGTGAAAAGTATCGTCGATAATGTCAAGTCGATGATTGCTGATGCTACTTTGCTCTCCGCCTCCGCAATGGAAGGCACTTTAGCTACGCGCGCAGACGCGAGCAAACACCAAGGCGATTACCGGAAGATTATCGAAGGTTTTAATCATACACTTGATGCGGTAATCGGCCCGCTGAATATGGCTGCGGACTATGTGGATAAGATTGCCAAAGGCGATACTCCTGTGAAAATCACTGACCATTACTCCGGCGACTTTAATACCATCAAAGACAATCTTAATTTGTGCATCAATGCAGTGGAGACTTTGACAGAGCAGATGGGCATTATCATCCGGGCGGCTAAAACCGGGCAAATTAACATACGTGCGGATGAGGAAAGCGCCCAGGGTATCTATCGCAAACTCTTGGAGGGTATCAATGATACGCTGGATGCCGTGGACGGTCCTATTGAAGATGTGGTCCGTGTCTTTGGCGCGATGGCTAAAGGAGATCTCACCGAACGGATTAATCAGAAATACTTTGGCACCTTCGCCAAATTATGCGATGACGTCAATACAACGGTTGATAATCTATCGCATAGCGTTACCACGATTAAAGAGGCGGCCGATGCCATCAACACGGTTTCCAGGGAAATTGCCTTGGGCAATGCTGACCTTTCGCAGCGCACCGAAGAGCAAGCCGCAAGTTTGGCAGAAACCGCTACCAGCATGGAGCAACTTTCTTCCACTGTAAAGCAGAACGCAGGCAATGCCAAGCAGGCTAATCAAATGTCTGTGATGGCCTCCAATGTGGCAATGAAAGGCGGGAAATTGGTGCAGCAGGTGGTCCTAACGATGACCGACATTGACGAAAGCTCGCGAAAAATTGTCGACATTATCAGTGTCATCGACAGTATCGCATTTCAAACCAATATTTTGGCCTTGAACGCTGCCGTGGAAGCAGCCCGCGCCGGTGAGCAGGGGCGGGGGTTCGCTGTGGTGGCGAGTGAGGTGCGTAATCTGGCGCAACGTTCCGCGTCCGCCGCCAAGGATATCAAAGCATTGATAGGCAATTCAGTGGACAAGGTTAAGTATGGCGCAAAACTGGTGGCGGAGGCAGGGCAAACCATGGATGAAATCGTCGCCTCGGTGCAGCGGGTCGCCGATATCATGGGTGAAATTGCCTCCGCATCAATTGAACAAAGCAATGGCATCGAGCAGGTTAACCAAGTCATCACCCAGTTGGATGAGGTGACCCAGCAGAATGCGGCTTTGGTGGAACAGGCGGCGGCGGCCTCCGAATCTTTGGAGGAGCAAGCGGAACGCTTGGCCGCTTTGATGTCCAGTTTTCGGCTAATCAAGGTTGGCGACATGCCGGTCGTTGCATTCCAGCCTTCTGATGAGCGTGGATCCTTGGGGGCAAGAAGGGTCGGAAAACCTAAACCTATGGCTCCCCGCTCATTTGCATCAGCCAAAATTCTGCCCAAGGCGGATGACAATTGGACAGAGTTTTAGGCAATGGCTTCTTCCTTGGATATCAGCCAGTTTTTTGAGGTGTTCTTCGAGGAGTCTGAGGAACTTCTGGCCGAGATGGAGGGGCTGCTCTTGGCAGTTGATGTTTCCTCGGCTAGCCCAGAGGAATGTAATGCAATTTTCCGAACCGCCCATTCGGTCAAAGGTGGAGCCGCAACATTTGGTTTGGACGACATGGTTGAAATTGCACATATCATGGAGTCCTTACTCGACGATATACGCAAGGGTAGCCGGAAGCTAACGGAGGCTCATGTCAGTGCATTTCTGCAGGCAAAGGACCTACTGAAGAGACAATTGAACGGCTATGGCCAAAAGCAGCCAATAGGCAGTGATGCATCATTGGATGTTTTGGCATTGCTGCGTAGCCTATCCTTGCAACAGCCAGACGATGTGGGCAGTAGGGGGCAGTCGGATTTTCCCGAAGCCCAGGCAAAGGCTAGGATCAATCTGCCGAAAATCGAAAGACCCCATTGTTTTCGGATGGAATTGCCCTGCATGTCCGAAGACGACTTAAATGCATTGGTTGCGGAACTACAGCTCAAGGGAAGTTTGACATTTGACAAATTACCCAATGGAAAAACAGTGTTTGTATTGGAAACCACGGAAAATCTGGACACTGTGGTGGCCATATGTGCATTTTTGTGTAACCCAGAGGATATTCATATTGCTGAGGAAACTGTTCAGTCGAATGCTAAGGGCGCATCTGAATGCTTTCTGCCCAAGCAAAACGGATCGACGGCAGGAATTCAAGATGTAACCTATGTCCGTGTCAATCTGGAAAAAGTCGATCAACTGATGAATTTGGTAGGCGAGTTGGTCATCACTCAAGCGATGATAGATCAGCATATTGGGCGGCTGGAATCGGCCCGGCATGGGCAACTGGTGAGTCATTTGGCCACGTTGGCTAGAAATACGCACGATTTGCAGGAATCGGTCATGGCTATCCGCATGATGCCTATAGAGTTGGTTTTTTCGCGTTTTCCAAGGATGGTCAGGGAGTTGGCCGCTAAATTGGGTAAAAAGGCCAAGCTAATTACCATTGGCGGTGCAACCGAGCTTGATAAAGGGTTAATTGAGCGGATTGTAGACCCGATTACCCATCTCGTCCGCAATAGTGTCGATCATGGGCTTGAGGAACCCCGTATACGTTTGGCAAACAACAAGAGCGAAACTGGGACAATCACACTTTCCGCTATCCATGAGGGAGGGCACATCATAATTCAAGTCATTGATGATGGTGCGGGGTTTGATCGCGGATGCATTATGCGAAAGGCTAAGGATTTTGGAATTTCAGTTTCCGAAGAAATGAGCGATGAAGAACTATGGGAGGTTGTCTTTACTCCGGGATTTACCACCGTGCCCTCAATCACAAAAATTTCTGGGCGTGGTGTGGGAATGGATGTGGTCAAGCGCAATATTTCAGCTATGGGGGGTAGTGTGCATATCCTGTCAACCTTGGGCATGGGAACTACCATTACGATTTCACTGCCGCTAACCTTGGCAATATTAGATGGTATGTTGGTAATGGCAGGTGATGAAGTATATATACTACCGCTATTATCCGTTGTTGAGTCTTTGCAACCAATACCTGAGCAAATTCATCATATTACGGGAAAAGATATGGTTATACGTGTACGTGAAGAATACATTCCTCTGATCTTTTTGCACGATCTATTAGATATTCAACCGAGGTGCTCAAATCCTGTCGATGGAATTGTTGTTATAGTGGAAGGCTTGGGCAAGAAAGCTGCCTTGTTGATCGATAATCTGCTCGGTCAACAGCAGATTGTAGTAAAAAATATTGAGACAAATTTCCGTAAGATACCTTGGATATCGGGGGCTACTATACTTGGAGATGGGAATGTCTCCTTGATTTTGGATGTGCCTTCATTATTAAATATTAATAAACGATTTGAATTGCAGCGTTTACAACATCAAAGAGTTACTTGATATATGAATCCACATTCTGAAGAGAATTTAGTAAGTAATTTTGGCGATGGTGATGATGTTGGTGCCGATGGTAAAGAATTCCTCACATTCATGTTAGGCAGCGAGGAGTATGGTGTAGAAATACTAAAGGTCCAAGAAATCCGTAGATACGATCACATTACTAGGGTCCCAGGTGCCCCAGAATTCATCAAGGGCTTATCAAACCTTCGCGGGTTAATTGTGCCAATTGTCGATTTACGTATAAAATTTCTGCTGGGCATACCTACCTATGATCTTCTCACTACCGTTATCATACTTAATATAAATAATCGCCTAGTGGGTATAGTGGTCAGTTCTGTATCTGATGTGATAACGCTTGCGGCCAGACAAATTCAAAGTTTTCCAAATTGCAGTATCAACCTTAAGCCAGAATACCTGATTGGCTTGGGTTCGATTGGTGAGCGCATGATAATCTTGGTCAATGTCGACAGGCTAATGACCAGTAGCGAGATGGAACTGATGGATCAGGTTGATGAAACATCAGGTTAGGCCTAGCCTGTCCGGGTGGCAAGATAATTCAATACCTTGTAGGCCAACTCGTCGAGCGGTGCAATTTCATGCACGGCACCCACTGCCACTGCCTCCTTGGGCATGCCATAGATGGTGCAACTGGCTTCATCTTGGGCAAGATTGAACGCACCGGCATTTTTCATTTCAAGCAGCCCTAATGCCCCATCTTTGCCCATGCCGGTCATGATTATTCCTGCGGCGTTGCTTCCTGCATGGGTGGCAACAGAGCTAAACAGCGCATCCACAGAAGGGCGGTGGTGATTGACAGGAGGGCCGGCCTCCAATCTCGTTAGGTAATGGTTCCCTATTCGGGTCAGTAACAGATGGCGGTCACCCGGCGCAATATAGGCCGCGCCCGGCAAAATAAGCTCCCCGTCTTCAGCTTCTTTCACTGAAATTTCACAGGTGCTGGAAAGATGTTGCGCAAAAGAGCGGGTAAATCCTTCGGGCATATGCTGGGCTATCAGTATGCCAGGGCAGTCCCTAGGCATGCGGCTCAGAAAGTTCTTGATCGCTTTGGTGCCGCCCGTCGATGCGCCAATGGCAATAAGGTTTTTGCTACTAACTATTTTGTTTCGTAGCGGAGGCAGCGAATTCCTTAGGTAGCGCATAGAATCGCTTGCTTGCAGTTTTTGGCGTTCGATTTTTGCGCTGGCTGCCAAGCGGATTTTATCAGCGATTATATTGCCATCTTCCAACATGCCACTTTGTATGCCAAGCTTTGGCTTGGTGACAAAGTCGACAGCGCCTAATTCCAGTGCGCGCAAAGTTGCCTCCGATTCTTTCCCGGTAAGAGACGAAACCATTAGAACTGGCATTGGCCTAAGGCGCATTAGTTTTTCGAGAAATTCCAGACCATCCATTTTTGGCATCTCCACGTCCAAGGTCAAGACATCGGGGTTCAATTGTTTGATAAGATCCCTGGCGACTAAAGGGTCCGGTGCGGCCCCGACCATTTCCATGTCGGGCTGGCTGTTAATGATCTCCTTCATGACGCTGCGTATCAACGCGGAGTCATCTACTACCAATACTTTTATTTTCATCATTTACAGCATTTTCAACATCAAAGAGTTACTTGATAGCTGGAATGGAAGGGCAAGATATTCAGTTAAATTGAAACGTTATCTGAATATCCTTTATTAGGTAAATTTTAAAGATGAAAATGCTGTACATAAAGATATCCCCATGCTTCACATACTCTTTTCAGAAATGTATGCCAACCATGTGAATTGCTTTGCAAAATGATATAGCTCAACAAGTAACCCTTCGATATTAAAAACGCTGTAGTTGGTATACCGTCCTACTATGCATCTTGAATCGGTTTGTCAGCAAAACAATATTCTCCGAGTGGCCGACAAACAACAAACCTTGGGGTGTCAATAATGGTGCAAACCGATCTAGAATTTTAAGTTTTGTCTGTTGGTCTAAATAAATCATCACATTTCGGCAAAATATCGCCGAAAAAGGCCCCCTTACCGGCCATTCTTCACTTAACAGGTTCAACTGACGGAACGTGACCATATTTTTCAATTCATTACGAATTTTGACTAAGCCTTCATTATTACCCTTGCCTTTTAGAAAAAATGGTTTGAGTTGGCTGGGAGTAAACATATCAACCTTGTCTATGCTGTAAATGCCGGCTTTTGCTGACTCAAGCACTTCCGTATCAATATCAGTGGCAATTATCCGAACTGGGGGGGTGTAGCTACCAAAGAGCTTGACCATTGTCATGGCTATGGAATAGGGCTCTTCGCCAGTTGATGCGGCGCAAGACCAGAGCGTTATCATTTCCTTCGTGCCTAGCTTTCTAATGTGTTCAGCTAATATTGGAAAGTGGTGTGGCTCACGGAAGAAGGCGGTGCGGTTCGTGGTGAGTGCGTTGATAAAAAGCTGCCATTCGGCATGGTTTGTCGCAAGGAACTTAAGATAATCGGAGAAGTTTTTGAGATTGTTGGCACGTAGACGCCGACTCAGTCGGCTATATACTAGATTCTGTTTGGCATCGTTCAAAGAAATGCCAGCATGATCGTAAATTAATTTTCGTATTAATCGGAAGTCGTTCTCTGTAAAATCAAACTCATGTTTATACAATATGGGTAATTCCACAGATATCATCCCGCAAAAAGTCGTCTATTTTTATATTGTCGGTTGTGAAAAAGCCTTTCTCCTTGTACAAAATTATCCGGTTCCTGCCTAAATATTTTGCGGCGTATAAAGCTTGGTCAGCCTCGGATAAAATGGCTTCCTGGGATTCGCCCTCGCTCGGAAACCCACAAGAAACACCAATGCTCACAGTGACATAAGGAGATACGCTGGATTTTACATGCGGGATATGGGCATTTTCAACGGACTGTAAAATTCTTTTCGCCACAACTGCGGCACCTTCCAGATTGGTTCCGGGTAGCAGCGCCACGAATTCCTCCCCGCCGTAGCGTGCAAGGATATCGAGCGGGCGTTTCAATGCGCTTGCGGCGGCTTTGGCGACGCGGGTGAGGCAACGGTCACCTTCCGGGTGTCCGTAAGCATCATTGAAACTTTTGAACAAATCGACATCCAGCATCATCACCGACACCGGCGAGCAATCGCGCCTGGCTTTGCGGAATTCGATCAAACTTTTTTCTTCCCAATAGCGGCGGCTGTAAACGCCGGTCATCCCGTCCGTAATCAGATTACGTTTTAATTCCTTTGCCTGGTCAAGCAGGATTTTTTCACGCCTTACCGCCTCGCTGACATTAGTTATTTGAATTAAGCAGTAGCGCTGGGATTCGCCGCCCCCTAGGGGGATCACATGGATCAATTGTTCCATGAGGACACCCTTCTTGTGTTCTTCCTCGCTGACAAATAGTGGGAAAGGAGATCGATTCAACGATTGTGAGAGCAAGGCTGGGAAACCCCTTTGCAAACAGGTTTCCACCGCATTTTGCAAGCGGCTGCCCTTGAGTCCCGGAAACACTTGCAGCAAGTTATTCCCTAACGCATATTCCACGGGTAGGCTGGCCGCTTTTGCCAGCCAATCGTTGAATAAAACGACTGTTCCGTCATGATCGAGAACCATCAGTCCCATCTGCGCTTCCCGTACGACCAAGGCAGGTAAGTGCAATCCGGGGTTTTCAAAACTCTTGTCGAAAATTGAACCTAAGCTCACCATCCCAAGTTCACCATTAGGCTAGTCTATTTTGGCAGTTCAGAAATGAAGCGGTCTATATTGGCAGTAAATCGTTGCATATCAGGCAGAACGGATAGAAATGCAAGATAGCCATCAATTTTGCTTTTTTCCATTTGTAGTTGGACTAACATCAACATGATTACGCGGTTTGGCTGCGGCACATCCATGTTTAAGACATGCGAACTAGTGCCCATCCTGAATTCCGGCATAGTAGCATGAAATTCGGCTGAGAAAATATCAGCTATCGGTGCCATGCAGGCGTTCAGTATGATGTTACCGATCTCGCAAAGCGCTTCCTGCTCCATTTCGGTGAGTTGCTCAAGCAGCGAATCCACACGTAAAATATAACGTATGAATTCAAGGGATTTCTCTTCCGGGAACATTAAGACGGCCTCGGTGGTAAATGGACCATCAAACCGCTGAGAGACTCCGCAAATGATTTTTCCGTTACCCGGCAAATGTTGCTTGGCTTCATCCCACTCCAGGAATTGGAGGGTTGGCACACTGAGTAATATTTCTTCCGAAGTCATTTTGCTTAAGGCTGAAGCGGCCTTGCCTACCCCGATGTTGAAAATTTCCAACAGACTGTCTTGTTGTAACTCATTCAATAAAAACATGGATTTATTCCATAAATCTGAGTGCTTTTGTGACTGAATTAGCATCAATTGGTTTTTCAATAAAGCCAACCTGGAGTTCGGCGCATTTTTTTACGATGCTCTCCTGTACGTTGGCCGTGATGACGGCGATAGGAACCGCATCCCAAGTTTCTCTGATGATGGCGGCTAGGGACAAACCGTTCATGCCGGGCATGTTAATATCCAAAGTGATCAGATCAGGCTGCGCAATCGAATCCAACAATGCAATCGTCTGTTCCGCATTGGTCGTTTCCAATAAAATCCAATTGGGATGCATTTCCAAAATTAGAGCTTTAATGATCATCCTAGAGAGTCTGCTGTCGTCTACAATCAAAACTGTTTTTGGGCTCGTCATGGGTTTTGTGTCAATATGATTTACAGTGTTTTTAATATCGAAGAGTTACTTGTTGAGTTATATCATTTTGCAAAGTAATTCACACACAGGATGGTTTAATTGAGTGTCCTTTATTATTTTCATTTGTGAAGATAAAAACGCTGTACATAAATACAAACCTAGACTAGACATTATCATAAACCTAACCAGCATCCGCACCAATGCTTAACCAAAGGGCGGTTTCTGATAGGGTCTACTTCTTGCGATTGTATTAATACACACTGCACCTGTGAGAAGCCCGGATACATATGAAGTGCTGTAGGTAGCGAATACATGCGGGTAACATAAAAATATCCCTTGAAAAGCGTTGGTATTTAAGCAAAAACAAAGCCATTGTCTGCTGTGCGGAAATATCGTAGGGGCATCGTTCCATATCCATGATAAACCATTCTAGCGTATTGTCTATAAGGGCCATGACTCTAGCACGGTATAATCGGAGCCTTGACCATTGCGGGTCGATTCGACCAAAACAAAGGCGGTGGATTGCCAAACTATGGGTCTCTCCAGCCTTATCCCCTCAGGTAGGCTGGTCGCCTTCCGGGCTAGGGTCAGATGGGCGCGAAAAGGCCGCTGGTCCAGCTGGTAACCCGCATCTTTGAGCCGGATGGTCAGGTCGGCGGCGAGTTGATCCAGCATAGGCGCCGCTGTGCTTGGCGTAAGGCAAAGCACCTGTGGCTTGCGCCAATGTTCGATGCGGTCGAGCAGGAATTCACCCGCTTGCGCTTGGATATCCCCCGCCAGGCTTGCCAGCCTGCCCCGCTGTCCTGCATCCACGTTGCCGAGGAAAGCCAGGGTAATGTGCAGATTTTCAGGCTTGATCCAGCGTGCCGGTATTTTCTCTTGCACATGCCTCATGGCAGCGGCCAATGCTGTGCGGCAGGAGTCTTCCGGCCAAAGGGCAAAAAACAGCCGTTGTGCCGCTTTATCCATACAGGTCCACTATGCCTTGCAGGGCAACGGCTACCGCTTGCCCGCGCACCGAGCGCCGGTCCCCGTCGAATTGCTTTTTGCATGTGACGCAGCCACCGTCACGCCGTTGCCATGCAAACCATACTGTACCCACCGGCTTTCCCGGCGTTGCGCCCGAAGGTCCGGCGATGCCGCTGACCGCCAAGGCACAGTCGGCCTGGCTATTGCGCAACGCGCCCGCAGTCATGGCGCACACTGTTTCTTCGCTGACCGCGCCGCATCGGTCCAGCACGGATGCCGGCACGCCCAGCAATTCTTGTTTGGCTAAGTTGGTGTAGGTCACAAAACCACGGTCAAACCAAGCGGAACTGCCCGCAATCTCGGTCACAGCCTGGCAAACCCAACCGCCGGTGCAGGACTCCGCCGCAACCAGTTTATGTCCATGCTGGTTAAGTACCGAGCCGGCTTGTTTTGCCAAGGTAGCCATTTCATCTTCGCCGGTCATCATTTACCTCCCCAATAAGCGTCTGGTCACTGATGTTACGCATGGGTGCCAAAACCCTTTGCTGGCCTGTACATAGCACCCATCTGGTCATTGTGTCAAGGCTGGTACGATGAAAAGTGATGCAAACGAACCGGGCAGTCTTTGAATTTATACCGGGAGTGCAAGACCTGCCTTGCCTTTTGATGCCTTGCAAGGCAGGCCTTGCACTCCCGCAGCGCTTTTAATCGTCCTGGCTCATATAAAGTTTTTTCGCGTAACAATGCTTGCTGCGGTATCATTCGCCGCTAACCCCTCGTGGCCTATCAACCGTTATTGGAACTTCCGGTTTGCACCGTCGTAGTCAATTATTTCAACGCCAACCGGTTTGGCGGCCAGCCAGTGCCAGCAGAGTGTCGGCCCCTGTAGCCATCAGATCATGGCTTGAGGAACCGGGTTCATTGACCGCCCGCCTGCGGAAATCCGTCGGGGCGGGGTTTGGCGTCCGCTTATTGGGGCAGCGCTGGGTCAGGCCGTTTGCCGACGAAGCCGCCTTATTGGAATTGCCGCCGCGCCGTCGGGCCTTGGTCAGGGAAGTCTTGCTGCATTGCCACGGCAGGCCGCTGGTATTGGCGCGCACGGTGATACCCCCGCGTACCCTGCGCGGCGTATACAGCGGTTTGGCCCATTTGGGCGACCGCCCCTTGGGGGAGTTGCTGTTTGCCTACCGGGGCTTGCAGCGCAGCCATCTGGAAGTGGCCAGGGCAAGCCCGGCGGATTGGCGGCATTCCATCAGTAGGGCTTGCGCTATTGAATCACCGGTCTGGGGCAGGCGCTCGCTATACCAAGTTGGTAAAGTCTCTTTATCGGTGTGCGAGTTTTTTCTGCCCTCCGTTTTACAGCGATTTCAACATCAGAGAGTTACTTGATAGTGGCTATGCTAGCGCGGGATATTCGGTTAAAATATAGGGTTAACTGAATACCCATTATTAAGATATCAATACCTTCGCCAAGCTGGGGCTTGGCGCTCCCAATGGGAACGAGCACTAGCTTGGCCTTTATATTGGCGGTTCTGTGCCAAAATTGGAGGTCTCTCACGACATTGGCGAAGGCATTGAAGATATATTTTAAAGATGAAAACGCTGTAACGGAACTTTGCATGATGAATAGCGAAACCCTCGCACTGTGGCGCGAACACCTAGGCCATTATTGGCGGCTGATGCGCTTTGACAAGCCCATAGGCATACTGTTGTTACTGTGGCCTGCGCTGTGGGCTTTGTGGATTGCGGGGCAGGGCAGGCCCGACCCGCTGGTGCTGTTCGTCATTGTGTCCGGCGTGGTGGTCATGCGGGCCGCGGGCTGCGTCATCAACGACTATGCCGACCGCGATTTCGACCCCCATGTGGAGCGGACTCAGCAACGGCCCATCGCCGCCGGACAGGTGTCGCCCAAGTCGGCCTTGGCCCTGTTCGTCGGACTCTGCCTGTTCGCGCTGGGCTTAGTCTGCCTGTTGAACGGTTTGACCATTGCGCTATCCGTGCCCGGTGCGTTCCTCGCCGCCTCCTATCCCTTCATGAAACGCTACACCCATTTGCCGCAAGCTTATCTGGGCATGGCTTTCGGCTGGGCCGTGCCTATGGGCTTCGCCGCGCAAACCGGGGCCATTCCCCTTGTTGCTTGGGAGTTGTTTCTGGCGACCGTCATCTGGGCGCTGGTCTACGACACCATGTACGCGATGGTGGACCGCGACGATGATTTGAAAATCGGTGTGAAATCCACGGCTATTCTATTCGGCCAGTATGACCGGCAAATCATCGCCGGCCTGCAAGTGCTGATGTTGGCGATATTGGCGGTGATTGGCCTGCAACTGGGTTTGGCTTTGCCGTATTACCTTGGATTACTGACCGGAGCCTGCTTGTTTGTCTACCAACAATGCTTGATTTTCCACCGCGCCAAGGCGGACTGTTTCAAAGCCTTTTTGAATAACCATTGGTTTGGCGCGGCGGTGTTTGTCGGTTTGGCGTGCAGCGTTTTTAACATCGCTTATGATAATGTCTATTGAAAAGCCCGATGCATACTCAATTTCGCTCCCAAAGCTCAGAAGTTATGGTGCAACTTCAACTTGGACAGTTCGTCTAATCATGTAAGAATAAGCTGCTTAACGCTTTCGGCCAAAAATATCGACATGACCACCAACCCCAACCCCATACTCGTTGACCGCTTCGGGCGGATAGTGAACTATGTCCGTGTCTCCATCACCGACCGTTGCGACTTCCGCTGCCTTTATTGCATGGGCGAAGAGATGACTTTCCTGCCTAGGGCGCAGATTTTGAGCTTGGAAGAAATCGAGACGGTGTGCCGGGCGTTTGTGGAACTGGGCGTCAACAAGATTCGCATCACCGGCGGGGAGCCTCTGGTCCGCAAAGGCGCTGTAGATTTATTGGGCAAATTGGGCCGTTTGCCGGATTTACGGGAACTGGCCTTATCCACCAATGGCTCGCAATTGGCAACCACGGCGCAAGCACTGAAGGGCTGCGGAGTCAAACGCATCAACATCAGTTTGGACACGCTGGATCAGGGACTTTTCAGGCATATGACCCGCGTCGGCGACCTTAACGTGGTCTTGCGCGGCATTGATGCCGCCTTGGAGGCCGGATTCCAACGCATTAAACTCAATGCGGTGATTCTGAAAAACCGCAACCACCACGAAGTAGCCAATCTAGTGGCTTTTGCCGTCGCCAAGAACATCGACATCAGCTTCATTGAGGAAATGCCCTTAGGCTTGGTCAATTCGCATAACCGTGCCGAGGAATATTATTCCAGCGACCAAATCAGGGCCGATCTGCAACAGCGCTACACGCTGCTGCCTAGCGCTGACAACACAGGAGGGCCGTCGCGTTATTTCCATATCGCCGGTTCGGACAGCAAAGTCGGCTTCATTTCCCCGCACAGCCACAATTTTTGCGCAAGCTGCAACCGGGTCCGCCTCACCGCAGAGGGACGCTTGCTGCTATGCCTAGGCAACCAGCATTCGGTGGATTTGAAACAGGTATTACGCTCCAACCCAGCGGATCTGGGCAAACTGAAAAGCGCCATTGTCGGCGCAATGCAAATCAAGCCGGAAAAGCATGAGTTTGCATTAGCAGAAAAACCGGTGATATTCCGCCATATGAGCGCGACGGGAGGGTGAACCGTCTTAAAAACGGTTGTTACGCAGTGCCGTTTGTTGGCTGTTGTAGGGCGGC
>CAIZPP010000191.1 GCA_903934875.1 uncultured Methylococcaceae bacterium | reverse complement strand
TGAACGATGGTCAGGCGACATTCGCAATTGGAATAGACCCGAAACTGTCTCCCTCAACCCAGACAAATCCGACCATCAAAAAAAGCAGGAACTCACACAAACTCAAAGCTGAAAATGCGACATCTTACTTGACAACGACCGCTTTCTTTCGGTGTCGGGCTTGGGTTTCCTGTTCGCGTTGTGTTTGGTGCGCTGCAATCGCCCGCCGCCGCTGTTCCCGCTCGGCATGTGTCAACGGTTCACGGCCTTGTGGATACCACACACCATGAAAACCGCGTTTCAGGTCGTTAAAGTACACATTAGCCGGGTCGTCAGTGTCAGCATGGATACAGTATCGAAATGGTTTTTTGCCCTTTTTATCGTCCGTAGTGCCAAGGTAGTGAAAGGTACCGTCCGGCTTCCAATCGCCGATTATTTCAAGCCCATATTCACTTAAAATGTAGGCTTTAAAATCTTCAAAAATGATTTCAGTATTGGCATTCATGCTACCGTCCCTGTTCTGACATTCAGCCATTTTTCTATATCTTCGCGGCGGTAGGCTAGTTTGCGCCCTAGTTTTATGCCAAGGTCACGCCAGCCATAGCGATTATTGCACCGCCAAACATATTGGGTTGAAACGGGAATGCGATAGTCGGCCTCGACTTCGAGGGGGGTCAGGATGTCGCCCGGTGACTTGGGCTTGGGTGGTGATACCGTTGGGATGGCAGGGGCAGTCATGGAAACCTCGTAAGAATAATGTTGATCCAGACGAGGAGGTAAATCCCCGCCAAGCTTCGTGAAGCTCGGCCAGAATTTTGATGTTGTCAGACTGCGAAATATAGATTCAACGGGTTGAACCCTTAACGTGAAAAAGGGTTCAACCCCTGCGTGAAAGCCGCGCCAATATTGGGTTTGTGGGGTTCAACCCCTCCGCTTTCTAGGGTCGTGGTCAGGTGGCTTGATGAGGGTGAAGATAGCTGTCGCTATGTTGTCTGAATCGGGCATTCTCTCCGCTGCCATTTGCTCCTTTAACCAGTAGAGAAACTCTTCCTTCTTAACATCCGGGTTCCTTCGCGGGTCAAAGAACTCGGCAATTGCTTTCTCCATGATTGCCAGTAGAGGAGTTGAATAGCGCGGCTTGTCCGGTTGTTGACTGCCAGCATTGGCCTCAAGCTGGGCGACTTTTTCTTTTAAGCCATTGCGTTCCTCAATCAACCGATTGGCAATATCAACAATTTTGTCCCTGTCTTTCAGCAAAATATCAAATTGCTCTTTTAACTTTCCATGAGCCTCCTGCCAATCACCAATAGGCGAACAGAACTTCTCCACATTATCCAAAAGCTCTTGCGGGAGGTTAATTTCCTTCCGCCTTGCCCATGCCAGAAAGAAACTCGGCAAGACAGGATCATAAAGCTGCTTAACTTCTGCTGCCCGTTGCGCCATTTCCCGCAAATCCCTGTATTGTTCAACAAATGGGGAGTTACCCGGCACGGACTTAGTTTTATTGATACTATCCCAAGAAACAATTTTTGGGTTCTTTCCAAAGATTAAGGCAATGGCCTCGTCCAGCGTCCATGTTGCGAATTTTGCGTAACACTCATAATCCTTGATACTCGCCGTTGCAGACGGATGATTATAGAATTGCCCCTGCTCCCGTTCTATGTCTTTCAGTCTGGATTCTTCAAACTGTTTGGCCTTCTCATGCTCAAAAAGCAAGGCCAATTCATCTGGGCTTTTTTCATCCAAGGATTGCTTAAAGGCGTTTCGCTCATCCATGCGCAATTGCGCCGGTGTTCGTGGTTTCCCCTTGTACTGTCCTTGCAAATTTTCTTGCGCAATTTGCCTTGTTAGGCGTGAAATATCCGGGTATTCACGGACCAATAGATAAGTTTTAATATCCTCAATAGAATTCTGTTCTGACACACTAACACCCTTTCCGTGCCTGCCCTTTCAAGAGTGGATGCCAAGCCAGCCGGTGAAAGGTTCCGGCGTTCGCCCCGTCGGGCTAGGCTTGGCAATTCGATTGTACCTTGTCCGGCGATGTCCGCGCCGGTCGTCGTGGTTCAAAGCGATTCTGTAGCCAGCCCCAAGGCAAGAGCCGACTCCCTCATTACCTTGTCCAGAGTGCAGACGGTCAAGCCGTGCCGCTCGGCAATGGCTAGGTGCAAGGCATCGCCGGAGCGCAAGCCAAGCCGCCAGTTGCGCAACCATTCAGCAGCCTTATGGAAATCAACCGTCTCTATTGGCAACAGCATGAAATGGCCTTTCATGGCTTCGTATTGCCCTTGTACTGCCAAGGATTGCGCTTCGGTCAACTGGCCCGTCCTGCACTTTATGCCTAATGCGGAAACAAACTCCGTTGCCGTCCATTCGCTGATTGCCAACGGGTAACGGCTTGCATCCCTCAAGATGGTTTCCACCCTAACTGAATGAACCTCGGGGGTAAAATAGGCGATGAGTGCGCTGGTGTCCACATAGAGCATTCAGTATCGCTCCTCTTCGCGCATGGCTCGGCAAAACTCCCCCGCGCTAATGGATTGCAAGGGCAAGCCTTGGCGAAATCCTTTCAAGCTTGGCAATAAGCTGCCCGTTTTGTCTTCCTCCGTCCGTCCTAGATGTGGCAAATAATCCCCTTCGTTAAGCGATAAGGCTTTTTCCTGCCCCGCCAGGTAGCGGGAATAGGCCGCGTCTGCCTGTCCGGTGTTTGCCTGTTCCAACTTTCGCAAGCGTTCACACCATGCCGTGTGTTCTTCCACGGTCACGGGCAGGGGCTTCTCTTCGTCATCTATCACGCCTTGCACATACCCTAAAACCCGCTCGGCCTTGGATTCGGGCAGGGTCTTAACCAGTTCATAAATTCTTTCCGCAACGCTTGCCATAGTCTTAACCTCTCGCCTGTTTCAGTTGGATAACCTCGGCGGTTTCCTTCAATCCTGCCGACTTTAAAACATAGTCGGTGATTTTCTGCATGGGTTCGCGCAAGCGTTCCACGTTCGACACGATGTAACCCGCCGTCACGTCCGCGCCGTTGGCATGGTTCAACAGTCGCTTGAGCGCATAGGCTGGAATGTCTAAGGATTCGGCCACGGTGGCGAACGTGCGCCTTAGATCGTGGATGCAGAAGGACACGCCGCTAGTCTTTTCGATTGCAGCTTGAGCATAGCGGAAATTGCTAATCTTCCGCCCTTGGGAGTCGGCAAAGACAAACTCGCCTACCGCTGCCGACTTGCGCCGGGTGAGCAACTCAAGCAAATAGTCCGACATGGGCAAGGTGTGGTCGTTGTGGTTTTTCGGATCGCGTAGGGTGAAGGTCTTAGCCTTCATATCCACGTCGCACCACGCCAGTTTTAAGGCTTCTTCCCGCCTCATTCCGGTCAGTAGCACAGTCATGAAATAGTCGCGCATATCGACCCCCGGAAGCCCTAGCACGGCATTCACCCACGCGCCTAGCTCATGCGGCTTGATGACGGTTTGCCGCCTGTCTACCCGATACCAAGCTTTGGTCTGCGAGAGCTTCTTGACCGGGTTCACATCCACTAAGGGCTTGCCGTCGGCGGTCTGGTACTCGGCTATGGCGTAATTGAACAATGCCCTTAAATATCTCATGCAGAGGTTGGCGCGGGCTTCGCTGCGGGCTTCCCCGTGGTCTTGGTGGCGTTTTTTCACCATGTCCGGGGTGATCTTGGTCAAGGGCTTGCCTAGCCAATCCGGGCAAACTTCCTTGAATGCGTTTGCCATGTCGGTGATCGTGCGCGGCTTCAAATCTTTGCGGGCTTCCAAATAATCGGCCATGACTTCACTCAAAGTCTTTGCTTCCAGCTTGGCGCGTTTCTTTTCCTCCCTCGGGTCTGCCCCCTTGGCAATGGTGTTGTTGACCTCCGTGGCCTTGTTGCGGGCCTGCTCGACGGTCATGTCTGGAAACTTTCCCAAGGTGACACGTTGGGGGGTTCCATTAACCCGCTTCTGGACAAAGTAAGTTTTGCTTGTACTGGTTACGCGAAGCTGCAAACCCGCTGCGTTTTTATGGGTATCGTGGTAAGTGACACGTTCCCCCGCCTCGGCAAAGGGGAGCGATTCAAGAAGCGATTTTTTGAAACTAAAATTTGTGTTCATGGCCACCCTCAGTGCTACGCTAAAAATCCCGTGCTACGCTGGTGCTACGCATTCGGTAAAATTCAGTGTAATTTTGTGTAGCACCGTTAAGGATAGTATAGCAATAAAGTATTGTTATGTATATATTTATCAAGGTTTGTTAATCCGTGTTAAATATAAATAATTCGGACTCTTAATCCGTTTGTCGTAGGTTCGACCCCTACATGGCCCACCAAGTAAATCAGAGGCTTGCAAGTTAAACACTGGCAAGCCTTTTTTATGGTAGACGTATGGTAGACTTTTGGGAGCAATCAGAGTGTCAGTACCTTGGTGCTTTCCTCCCCAAATTGGCTAATCACCCGCACAGCGATTTTCCGCCCTTTTTCTTTGGGAATGGGGTGGCATTGGAAGCCGTATAGCCGGTCAAAGGCTTCGTCGTCGATTTCGATCTTTAACGTCTGCTCCACTTTGCGCTTGGTTTTGCGTTTGGCAAGCTCGGACAAGCCCGCTTTCCACTTGTTGAATTCGTCTTTTTCTTCGCTGCCGCAAAAGAAAACCTGACGCACGATAAAATTGCTGCCGTTAGGAATGAATGCCCAACTCCCAAGTATCCCGAAATGCCTTGATCTGTTCCGGTTCGGCGGATAAATGCTCTTCCGAGCCATCCTTGATGTTGCGGTCATTCAAGCGAAAGGGTGGCGATTCTTCCAGCGGTAAGCTTGGAAATCGCATTGATCGGTACTTAAAATGCGGCCATGCCCAAGTTTTTCAGCCAAGATGAGCAGCGAGGCATCAGCCAAATCCATCGGTAAATCAGCATATTGACACATCAATATTGCCATTCTGTCAAAATGTTCCCGGCGTATCTCAACAATATCAAACCGGCCTTGATGGGCATCTTCCATCAATTCGATGGATTTATCCAAACCGCTTTTCTGGGATAACATATAAGCGGCTTCGGTGATAACCGGCAAAGTGGTAATCAGTGGTTCTTCCAGTTGGCTCATGACTTCCTTGGCGCGGGAATGCCAATGGTCCCGGCGGTTAAGCAAGGCAAGCCAAAAGCCTGTATCGGCAATTATCATTGGCTTATTTCCATAAGTGCCGCTTGTAATTTTCCGACAAGTCTTCTTCGGCATCCATGCAACCAATCAATCCTTTCTTCTCAAAGTGGGAATATAACTCCTTGGCGGATAATGCTTGTTGGTCATGCCCCTCTGGCTTTCCATGCTGAAAACGAATAAAACGAAGAAAGTCCAGCACTTCACGCGCCAGAGTTTCGGGAAGTTGCCCAATCTCGTTATGCAATTGTTCGGTGACGGTCATTGTATCCTCCTATAGCGAGTTGATTTTAGCCAGCAGTTGGTTCTTAATGTCGCGGATGTCGTTGGCGATTTCCACAAACGCCCAAAGCTCCATGCCGTATTTGTCCGCAACGGCATTGACGGCGGGTAGCCAGCGATTATCCACATACCAGCGCTTTTCGGCTTTGTCTTGGTTCATGCCGGTAATCTCGATGATGAGATTCACCAAACCACCCGTTGGAACCCTGCACCGGGCGATGAAATCAGGGAAATAAAGCTTATCCTTGCCATGACTGACATAGGGAATTTGAAAGCCGAGAAAGGCATTCTTGACGTAACTTTCCACCTCGTCGAGTTCCTAAGGTTTTAGCCGCTATTTGCTCCCAACTTTCGGTGTCGGCGACAACAAAATTGACATGGCTTTTGCTGGTGGGATATACCTCTTTGTTCGATTTCCGGGGCGAATACTTTTTTGAAATCATCGCCAATTTGATTGGACTCTTCCAAAGCGTCGCTGTCGATCAACAATGTCGGCGGTTTGCGCAAGGCCCGTCCGGTAGCATCGTCAAGATTTGAAAACAGGGAGTATTTGCCGCCCACAATTCGGCTTTGGCCTTCGTCATCGATTAACTCATAGCCAGCAATGTATTTGTAAACATCCTTGGAAACCGTTGTGTTATTACATACGAACTGATGTTACGCAACCGTGTAGGCTGTAGCCCGGATGTTGTGGAGTGCGGCGACTCGTCGCCGCCTTTTGCGTCCAGCGGCGACGAGTCGCCGCACTCCACAAGTTGCCATACTCTAGCGATGACTGCGTAACATCAGTAAGTAACTCTTTAGATGTTGAAAATGCTGTAATTGGATGGGCTTTCCGTATTTCACTTCGGTCAAGTTGAGGCAATCAGGCTTGGGAGGACTCTTATGGCACAGTCAATATTGATTACCGGGGCTAGCTCCGAAATCGGACGCAGCATTGCGCTCGAACTGGCAAGCGGCGGCGCGTCCATCGCGTTACACTGCAATCAGAACCTGCAAGCAATCACTGAACTGCAACCCTTGCTAACTGCCAGAGGCTGTGCGAGCCACGTCATGCGCTATGACCTGACCCGCCCCGACCAAGCCAAGTCCATGCTTGACGAGGTCATCGGCCTATTTGGCCATCTGGATGTTCTGCTCAACGTGGTCGGGCCATTCCAGTACCGCGACATCACCGAAATGACCCCCGATGAATGGCAGGAGGCCATCGCCCTCAACCTGCACACTTGCTTCAATGTCACCCACCATGCCCAGCCTTATCTCTGTGATTCGCGAGGGCATATTGTGAACTTCGCCTTTGCGGGGGTGGAAAACATCAAGGCATGGCCTCTGTCAGCCGCCTATTGTGCGGCGAAGGCCGGGGTTGCCGTGTTAACCAAAACCTGGGCGGCTGCGCTCGCCCCCAAGGGGGTTCGGGTCAATGCCATCTGCCCAGGCTTGGTCGAAGAGGGCACGGAAGCCGAGCGTAAGCGCATGGCAGAACAGATTCCTTTGGGCCGACCGGTGCGTCCACAAGAAATCGCCGCCACCGTGAAATGGCTAGTCGCCGCAAGCCCGGCAAGCATGACCGGGAGTTTGCTTGCGGTTTCCGGCGCATGGGAATATTGACGCTGGCGGGTTATCTCGGTTTACAGCGCCCGTCGTTCATTGATCGCCGCCAGCATTTGTGCCGGGCGAAGTAACACTGCATGTCGATGACGAGCAGCAACGTCGTTTGAGATTGGTAGGAAGAGACGAACGCTCTGCTGCTCTGTCTGCCAAATGCTGTGCGCTTGACAGGCCGACAATTCCCATTTTAAGCCTATCGTAAACTTAAGGCTTCACCTCCCGGTGACTGGATTCCTGCAGCAATGACGGCGTTTTTGCCATCCCGAAAGCCCAAATGCCGGGCGCAACGCAAAAAGACGCGCCCGACCGGCTCTTATCCCCTGTTTGATTTGCGCGGACCTGACGGCAAAGTATGGACGCTCTATGAAGATGGCACCATCATAGGCTTTCCCGATGGCACAAGGATATTAAATAGAGCGATTTCATTACTAAATTCACTGCGAGGACGGATAAAACAACTTGAGGCATCGAGCATCGCCCGCAAGTAATCCGAAACTTTCAACTTTCTTTGGTTTATCACATGGGACAGCATCAAACAATTTTGCCAGCACTGACGCATTCGGCGAGAAGTAGGCGGTTACTACATTATTCTCGTTATCGTAATGTGAGAAAACGGCCATTTCTATTGAACAGCCGGACGCGGCGAAGAATGGATCAAATGCTTCATGAATTTGTTGAGAGGGTAGGAAGGCTGAAACGCCATCACCTAATTCCTTTGAATACCAGTGACTCATAAATATTAACTCTCAATTATCTTGATGGATGAAATAAATGAAACCTGAAAAACATGCGCCCAACGCCTGCGTTGACCGCCCCGCGCCACCCCACGAAACTTGAAAACACGAAGTCGCTTTATGGCGCGGGTGCGGTCGAACGGATTGTTAGGCTTTGGAATCGGTGCTACGCGGGCTTCAATAAGTTCCAATGCTGATGCTCGCCACGATGATATCTCCATAACATAATGCTGGCACCATTGCCAGTTTTCTTTCCATCCACACAAAGACATTGATCTTCCTTGTTTTGTATTAAGAATAATCCGTTGTCTAAATGTTTTACTTTCCATATTTGAGGGTCACCGCCAGAAATTTTTGACAATGCTATTTGGTCTCCAGTTTCTGCAAGACATTCTCCGGTGCCTTTGTTGATTATGTAGTAACATTCAATGTTATTTGCAGGGATAAATAGCCATATCTGATTTTTCGGCAAGTGTATTTCGTTTTGAACAATTTGCCCTCCATTTTCTGAGACGGTAAGGAACTTGCCACTGTGTTTTGCCGCTAAGTAGTAATATGTAGTTAATTCAAGCATATTTTTCATTTTTCCTTTCGCTGGATATTTATGTGCCTAACGCCCGAGCTAAGCGGCGCGGCGGGAAAGCCCCGCTACGAAGCCAAATGCACAACCCGCGTCCGCTTGAGCGACCGGTTGGGCGCTGGGGCAGGTGATTACGCCGGGTTCGCATGGCTTTTGCTCTTTGTTCCCCCCATTCGGCGCAATACGCGGAGTACCGCTATTGCGCCCTTCGGCCCTTGAGGCCCAAGGCAAGAACGGCATGTCCATCGCCTGCGCCGCCATGCGCAAGATGGTCCACATTCCCTTTGACATCCTAAAATCCGGCAAGCCGTTCGACCCATAATTTAAGCTTGCAAAAGGGGCCGCATGACGGTATCTAAGCTTTTGCCGACGTGTGCGTAACGTCAGGTATTAACAAAAAAGCCAGCATTGATGCTGGCTTATTGACTCTGCTGGAGTGTGGTGGAAAGGTGTTTGGTGGAGGCGGCGGGGATTGAACCCGCGTCCGCAAATCCTCCGCCTTCGGCTCTACATGCTTATCCGTCTCATTGGTTTTAATCGAACTCCGCCCGAGCGGCAGGGAGGTTGAACGACGATTCCGGTGTTGTTTAGCGCATCCACCCCGGAAGAGCTTCAGCGCGAGCTTACAATTAGGTTACCCCCGCAGCAACAGCCTATAAGCGGGCGGCTGTGCAGAGGCTAGCTGGCTTAAGCAGCTAGAGCGTAGTTGTCGTCGTTGGCAACTAATTGTTTGCAGATGGATTTACGAGGTATCCTGCACCTCGGCATGCACCTAGGGTTTTGTGATCCACGTCGAAGCCATGTCGCCCCCTTAGGTTTTACTGAAGCTTTTGACAGTAAAATTGTGAAATAGTTTACCACTGGCATTAAGTGGTGCGGATGGTCGGATTTGAACCGACACGACTTTCGTCACCACCCCCTCAAGATGGCGTGTCTACCAATTTCACCACATCCGCTAAAAACGTGTCACTTCACCCCTTGAGGCTGGTTTGGCAATACCGGTGGCTGGTCGGGAAGATCACTCTTCACGGGAGCCTTGAGCGGTTGATTGCCTGCCGGGGGTAGATCGGACTTTACCTGCTCAGATGCCGGAATGTCCAAGATATCATGCCCTTTATTATCCTGCCTTGCGCCTAAATATGCAAGAAGTATACTCGTCGAGAAGAACAAAGCCGCTAAAATAGCTGTGCTGCGTGACAGGAATGATGCCGTTCCCCGTGCGCCGAATACAGTATTTGAAGCTCCGCCGCCGAAACCGGCGCCCGCATCGGCACCACGTCCCTGCTGAAGCAAGACCATGCCAATAATCGCCAAAGCTACAATGACATGTAAAACGATTAGTGCTTGCAACATGGGTACACCTAGGCTGAATGACAGATTTTTAGAAACGAGTTTGCATCTAGGGATGCGCCACCAATTAAACCACCATCAATGTCGGGCATGGAAAACAACGCTGCGGCATTGTCAGGCTTTACACTGCCGCCATAGAGGATTTGCAGACTTTCGGAGATATTGGCATCCAGCTTGGCAATGCGGGCACGTATCCAGCTATGGACTTCTTGTGCTTGCTCTGTGCTTGCCGTCCTGCCGGTGCCTATAGCCCATACCGGTTCGTAGGCGATGACCGCTTTGGCTAAGGATGCGACGCCTGCGGTATGCAAAACGGCGTCCAATTGTTCTCCGACCACATCGAAGGTCCGCTCCGACTCACGTTCTTCAAGCGTTTCGCCGATGCACAGTATCGGGATCAAGCCATGCTGTAAGGCTTTGGCGTAGCGTGCCGCAACCAAAGCGCTAGATTCACCGTAAATCAAACGCCGCTCTGAATGACCAACAATGGCTAGCTGGCAACCAAACTCCTTGAGCATGAGGGCCGAAACTTCTCCGGTAAACGCGCCTTCGTCCTGATCCGCCACGTTCTGTGAACCCAGCAGCACGGAACTGCCAGTTAACGCCTCGCCTACCTCGGGGAGGTAGACGAACGGCGGGCAAACGCCTACGTCAGCCTTCGCACCTTCCCCCAAACCCGCCAAAATATCACCGAGCAGGCCAAGAGACTTGCCACGGTTACCATTCATTTTCCAATTACCGACCACTAAAGAACGACGCATTTTATATCCTCCGCAAATCCAAAAGATTTATTTTATACAATTCAACTGTTTAAATCAAGATCAAGGTTTGATCATGGTTACGGTCCGCAACGGCATACGATACAGGTGAATTAAGTATTATTATAGGGTGCCAGAGAAGTAAAGCGACACAAAACTATCCCCATCGGTGAAGATATCTAGACGAGGTCAGTGGAACCAGCCTTATTTCATTTTATATCAATGAGATAAGCCTTATTTTTGCAAATCGACCAGGGCAGCGGTACGGGAGCAAGCAAACTTGACAGAATATGCATTAAATGTAATAATTCAAGAATTTTTTTCTAATTTGCTGCCTTGTTACAGCGTTTTTAATATCGAAGAGTTACTTGTTGAGCTATATCATTTTGCAAAGCACAGACACACAGGATAGTTTGAATGAGTGTCCTTTATTTTTTCTTTGTTAAGAAAAAACGCTGTAAGCGACAATTACCCCATACACTACTGAGACAAGATGACACAAACCAAAGTCAAAAAGATCATTATAAGAAACCTAAATCTTTGTGCTAAAACAGAAGAGTTAACCATGTCTAGCCCGTTACTCGGAGCCATACCCGAGCTAGACTCAATGGCCGTGGTAGGTATTATTATAGCTTTAGAAGAATGTTTTGGGTTTTCCATACATGATGATGAAATTGCTGCCGAAGATTTTGAAACATTAGGCAGTTTAGTAGCTTTCGTGGAAAGAAAACTAAACGAATAAACCTAAGGATTAGAAGCTTGTCAGTCAGTATCGAACAAAAATCAAGCAAACCGCCTCGATATTGCAATGGGAGGCTTATGGCTGCTTGCTGTTTTTGCATAGTGCTGCTTTTTTCTAACACACCAACATTGGCGGAAGAAGTTGTTGTAGCTATAAAAAGAGGCACACCCAATACGAAACCAGTGTCGCGATATGTTCTGTCAGCCATTTTTGGTATGCGTTTAACAACATGGCCCGACGGATCGGCAATACGAGTTTTCGTATTGCCGGATGATAACCTTGTCCATGCTACTTTTTGCAAACAAGTTTTGCAGATTTTTCCACATCAACTGCGAAATGCATGGGACAGATTGGTATATTCAGGAACAGGTCAGGCACCTGAAGTCTTGAGTTCCGAACTGGAAATACGAACACACATAGCAAGCACACCGGGCGCAATCGGCTATTTGACAAAGGAAAACCTTGATGACTCAGTTGCCATCCTCCCAGTTGAATAGCCCGGGTACTTCATTGAAGTGCCATACAGGGACATCTAGGCCATTCTCTATCGAAACACTTTTATTAGCCATTCTATGCTTGCCAATTAGCCTAAGTTGTCATGCGGTTGAGCTTTTCGATACTGTCCAAATTCACGGGTTCGCCTCACAGAGCATGTTTATAAGCTCGGGAAACAACATGTTCGGTCCCAGCATTTCAAATCCAAACTTTGACTTTACTGAACTTGGCATAAATGGTTCTTGGTTGGCTTTGCCAAATTTACGCTTGTCTATGCAAATTCTTTCGCGAAGGGACGGTGGTACGAATAACGCAACTCCCGTAATCGACTTTGGCCTATTGGATTATAATATTGATCTTAATAGTGATTATCGCCTAGGCATTAGAGCTGGCAGAGTTCGACAACCCTATGGTCTATATAATGACACACGCGATGTGGCTTTTACTAGGCCTAGCATATTATTACCTCAATCAATATATTACGAAGGAACAAGAGATTTTACTATCTCTGCGGATGGTTTGTTGGTATATGCCGAAATACAAAAACCTTGGGGTAACTTGAATTTGGAACTGTTCGGCGGTTATGCCCGTACAGACAATAAAGACACACAGTATTCTTTTTTGTTTCAAAACAGCTATGGCACGCTCAATTCTGACCCGTCCTTTGTCGGTAGATTGAGTTACGAGTCGTACAATAAAAGTTTGCGGCTAGCTCTGTCTGGTGTTTACACATCCATGTCATACAAAAAAAATCCTACATATGACACTATGCCGAGTGGGAATATTAGTTATGATGCAATAGTTTTATCAGGCCAATATAATACCGAGGACTGGACTTTTACTAGCGAGTACTCATATGACTTTTTTACACACTCTGATTCCGGTTATCCCTATGACTTCAAACTTACTGGCGAAAGTTATTACTTTCAGGCTGCCTATCGATTTGCCCCGAAATGGGAATTAATGGCTAGATATGATGCTTATTATCCGAATACTAATGATGAGAATGGGCTGGCATTTCAGGCATCAGGCCAGGGACCGGCGTATAGTCAGTTTGCAAAGTACTGGGTAACTGGGCTTCGATACGATATTACTCCATGGATGATGGTTCGAGCCGAATATAATTACGTTAATGGTACAGCTTTACTTCCACCGCAAGGCTTTCTGAACCCACAAACGGGGAATCCAGACTATTCAAGCACTGTCCAATATTGGAGCATGTTTGGATTTCTTGTCTCGTTCCGTTTTTAAATACAGTGCTACAGCATTTTCAACATCAAAGAGTTACTTGGTAGTGGGTATGATAGCGCAGGTTATTCGGTTAACCTGAAGGGTTAAAGGAATGTCTGTTTTAGGTATATTTTTAAGATGAAAATGCTGTACATAAAGATATCCAAATGC
>CAIZPP010000190.1 GCA_903934875.1 uncultured Methylococcaceae bacterium | reverse complement strand
GTTTCCGATATAAAATATACTAATATAGTGGCCTCTTTAACGGCGAGGAGAAGAGTGTTTGGCTTGTTTTTCAGGCAAGGGCCTTTCGCTTGCTCATGCCGCGTCTGCGCCTAACTGTCATATTGAGACCGGGAATTGCTGTGTTCTGAGCAGGAAAATAAGTGTTGTTGTCTCCCGCTTGGCTGGCTAGGATTGTGCAGGTGCCGACGGCCGTGGCATATACATAATTGCCTGAGATGTAACAGGTTGCTGGAGTGGTTACTCCATAGGACACTGCAAGGCCTGAGGTGGCAAGAGCATTAAAATATTGGTTTTTGCCGACTGGCAAGTTGCTTGGATAAGTTGCCCAAGATATGCTTTGGCTATAACCGGAACTCCCTTTTATCTGAAATCCATTCAAATAAATGCAGCCATTACTATTAGCCTGATAGCAAACATAACTTAAATTTACTGCCCCGCCACTATCTGTATAACCCGAAACCGTTACATAGTTATAGGGAGAGGAGAAACTTGACAAATATTGATTCATAGGTCCAGTGAAGGATGCACTAGAACCGTTGACTTGGTATGCAACACTAGTACCGCCACCATAGGGTGACTGAGAGTAAAAAACGACTTGGACTGGAGTATTAGGGAAAAAACCAGTTAGAACCGTAGTCCCTCCACCACCATTATAATAAAAATAACCCGACATAAGTGCTGCATACTGGGTATTTGAAAAAGCGTTGAAAGGCTGGTTAATAACACTTGTAGGACCGCCAATAGTGGCATGAAGGTATGGATCCCCATTTACAGCAGGCCCAAGAAGATGACTACCACCTTCGGCAAAGAGATTCCAGTGATCACCTGCAGATCCCCAGACTGCTGCGCCACTTTGGGTAGAATTAGAGCTAGTATTAAATTGAACATTCCATAGAGCTTGGTACGCCCCCGCCACCCCGCTTAAACAGAAAAGCATGAAAAACTCTAACATAAAACCTATTATGCGCATTTTCATTTGCTTGTCCTCAGTTCGGTTTTCAGGTGATACCTGACGATTGGCTTGTCTTGGTCTGCGTTGAATTTAAGCAGAGACACAGACTTGAAGGCGGAAACCGCCAAACCAGAAAACCAGGCATCGACCAGTGTGAAGTCGTGCTGCTTAGCGTGGGGGGCCAAGGCCACATGAGGGACCAGCCATGGTGTAGAAAACAGCAGTAAGAATGCGGAGAATCTGTGACGACGTGGGATGAACAGTAAGGTGTCCACGGCATTATTCCTTCAATTATTATGTTATCTTGGGGTACGCCTTTCGCCCTCCGGTTCCTGAATGGCGGTTTGGAAAGCGCAGATACATAATGTCCAGCTATATTCCTAAATACTTTATGCTAATCCCATCTGGAACCGAGTAGTTGGACTCAAACAAGCAAGGAACGACTCTATCGTAACCGCCCCACTTAGGAGCGCGACCCTGTTGGCCACCATTTTTGCGGGCGAGACGCCCGCGATCCCAAGAAAAGGCAGGAATCGGTGAACACTCTTTCGCAACACCTGCTCTGTGACGCACTTTCCTTCAATAAACGCCGACATTAGATGCCCATATTTTTCATATGTCAATTATAAAAAGTCAAACAGAGAGTCCTCTATAGAACAACAATCAATGCGCCCGACGTTCGCTTGTCAGGCAACGGTAAGTATGTTGCCCGAACTGACTTCAGGAATCACACCTTCCCCTCCGCAACTGCGCCACTGTGTCCAAATCCAAACCCGTCGCGGCGGCAATGGCGGCATCGTCCAGCACCGGCAACAGATTCTGCGCCACAGCCAGTGCCTTGGCTTGCTCGCCTTCGACCCGCCCTTTGGCCTCGCCCAAGGCCAGCCCTTTGGCTTCGCCCAAAACCAACCCTTTGGCCTCGCCCAAGGCTTGCCCATCCTCAAATGCCTTTTCCTGCGCTCCCCGTTGCAGGCGGATGAAGTCATGCCGCCGCTCTTGTTGCTCCAATTCCGCCGGCGATAGCGCGGCGGTGTTGGCTATCGCGAAAGCCTCGCGAATCGGCCCCTCGTCCAACGCGTTCGGTACGACGTTTAAACGTCCGGCGTTTTTGACAAAATATAGCCATTTGTCTTGGATCGTCGCCAATTGGCTTTCTTGCAAGCTGAACTTTGGCAATTCGAAGAAAATCAGTTCGATATCGTCGCGGTATTGGATGAAGCGTTCCTTTTCCAGCAGCAGGAACCGGCTGCACACGTCTTCCCCGTCAAACAGCGTGAAGTCGGTCAGCGTCAGGGCGATGACCGGGTTCAACAAGGCATAG
>CAIZPP010000189.1 GCA_903934875.1 uncultured Methylococcaceae bacterium | reverse complement strand
GGGGATATCTTTATGTACAGCATTTTAATCTTAACAATATGCCTAAAACAGACATTCCGTTAACCCTTCAGGTTAACCGAATAACCCGCGCTATCATACCCACCACCAAGTAACTCTTTGATGTTGAAAATGCTGTAAACCTTCAGGTTAACCGAATAACCTGCGCTATCCTATCCACTATCAAGTAACTCTTTGATGTTGAAAGCGCTGTAACACCCGTATAAATTCCCCCAAGGCTTCCCTGCTAGAGCCCACCACTATCCGCTTACGTCCTTTGCCGGATGTTTCGACGTTTCCCGCAACCTCAATGGTTTCGCCAGTTTTTGCTTGGCCGACATAAGTATGGCTGAAACTAAGCACTTCGGCAATTTCAGGATGGTCGATTGGATAGCGGGCAGGGTAGTCAAATGTGCGTGCGTCGTCCAGCACCCGCCCACTGATAAGCGCTGGGCCAGTCTTAAACCAGGCGGACTGGGGTTCATCTTCGCTAGTCTCAACGTTTAGGGCAAGGTCAAATTTCGTGCCTTCGATCACACCCTTGTTCCCTTTGCGCCCCTCATGCCATAAATATTCCTCAAAACTCAACTCACAACCGCGCCGTTCATAGGTGTCACGCCAAGCCACCGCGTCCAATTCGTCCAACAATCCCGCTTTGACTAGTTCCCTGACTCTGGCCAAGGCACGGAAGAAGTTATCCCTGCCATAGATGACCATATCAATGTCGGAGTCCAGCGTCTGGCACCCAAGCAACAGCGAACCGGTGACACCGAAACTGTCTAGGGCCAGCCCGCCGTCCATCAGCAGTTTCAACAAGCGTAGCAGCTTCCCTTCAATCGCATCTTGCGTCGGGTGCGCCAATATTTCCAACAAACGCTCCCTAGGTTGGTGATGCCTATGGATGCGCTCGACCGGCACAGCATGGATAACAGCATCCATGCGAGCGGAATGATGCAGATAGCAGGGGTATGATGCCCGCAGCAATGCGTTGGCCGCAGCGGTATTTAACTTGCCGTATGGGCCATAGCGCAAGAAACACAGGACCTTGCCGTCCTCAACCGCGCCATCGACTACGGCGAAAACCAGTCCCTCGGTGGTTTCTATAAAGTCTCGTAGTTGAAAGCTCATGGTGTTACAGCGTTTTCAACATCAATCGGTTACTTGATAAGGCTTATGGTTGTTGCTAGACATTTTTTTCAACCAAAGGTTGATTTAATATTCATTTGTAGTTGGTTTTTAAAGATGAAAACGCTGTAATAGCAGTGCCAGTTCCTTTTGCCCCTTGCCCAGCACACTGACGGTGAAACAGCCGCCTGCCTTTAGCAGGCCGTAAGAAGAGTGTGCGGGGTTGATGCTAAGTGCCAGCATCGGCGGATCAAAGGAAGATTGCATGACCCATGCGGCGGTGAAGGCGTTGTTCCTGCCCCCGGCGGAAACGCCTACGACATAGACACCGTGGGTCAAACTGGCGAACAGGGGAAGCAGGTTTTTGCTCATACAGCATTCTTAATATCAAAGAGTTACTTTTAGATTATATCATTTTACAAGGCACATACACACAAGATGGTTTAATTGAGCGTCCTTTATTATTTTCCTTTGTTAAGATAAAAATGCTGTACATAAAGAGTTCTCCATGCTTCAAATACCGTTTTCAGAAATGTATGCCAACCAATCATTTAAACGCGTATAATAATCAAATTATGGCCTTCCCTCAACACCTTAAGGCGCAACAGGCGTAAGCCATAGTTATGGTAAAGTCATTTTGTTGCTGGACAAACAACGGTCTATGTGCCACTGCATCGCTAGGAGTCCCGAATTGCAAAATGAGATAACCCAACAAGTAACTCTTCGATATTAAAAACGCTGTAAATCATGGACATTCTGACTCATTTCAACCCGGCTGGCGAGGCGCACATGGTCGATGTGGGCGGTAAGCAAGCCACCGAGCGTGTCGCCGTGGCCGAAGGCTATATCGAAATGCTACCGCAAACCTTAGGCTTGATTCAAAACGGCAACCACCAGAAGGGTGATGTGTTAGGTATCGCCCGTATTGCCGGCATCATGGCCAGCAAGCGGACGGCCGACTTGATACCGCTCTGCCATCCCTTATCCCTAAGCCATGTCGCGGTGAAACTTGAACCGCAAGCCCAGTTGCACAGGGTCCGTTGCGAGGCCACAGTGAAGACGGTGGGCAACACGGGCGTGGAGATGGAAGCGCTCACCGCCGTACAAGTCGCCCTGCTCACCATCTACGACATGTGCAAAGCAGTCGACCGGGGCATGTGCATACAGTCGGTTCGCCTGCTGGAAAAGACCGGGGGCAAGTCGGGGCATTGGATGAGACAGGCGGAATGATCTGTTCACAGCGTTTTTGACATCGAATAATTACTTGTTGGTAACGTAATTTTGCAAAGCACACACACAGGATGGTTTGCTTGAGTGTCCTTTATTATTTTTCTTTGAAAAGATAAAAACGCTGTATATTAGACTTTATGGGAAACAGCCCGCTGACGCATTAACAGCGCGACAACTTACGCGGTTTCCGATACAGTCTATTGGTCGTTAATTCGCCAAAATATTCGCCAAGGCTAGGCATTTTATCTAAATGCGGATAGACGGTAATACCGTAGACATGGTGGTTCTTTGGGAATTTGAATGGTGACGAGTGGCAGCCCACAAGCATGCCATTGTTTTCAAAGTGTGTGGCTAGTTGGCAGGGACGCTCTCCACTCAAATTCCCAAAAAACCGACATGGTTAAGATAGCCGTTGGCGTAGTTACAGCTTTAATTTCGCCGCTTTTGCGCTACCTCGGCAAACAGAAGCTTGGCTCATGTCATTAACTGACGTTACGCATTGGAGTGGCAAAGCCCGCTTTGCCTGTCAAGGCAAGCCTTGACACTCCAAAACGAACGCTGTAAGTCGGCAACCCTTTGCCGATAACAGCACAGTGGTCTGTGCGTAACGTCAGTCATTAAATTGGTGAAGCCGAACAAATGCGTTGCCGTGGGAGCGTTTTAACCGCGACTTTCGGCATCTGTCGCGGTTAAAAACCGCTCCCACGGATGCGTTTCACCTATTTGCCGATATGAGCCTCGTTCTTTTGCGTTGCGCCGTTGCGTGAAACCTTCTTTTGATCTCCCCGTCATTGCGTTAGACCCTGCCGACGAACAAGAATCTTTTGCCTTATCTCTTCATCGACTCGAAAAATTCGGCGTTGGTTTTGGTGTCTTTCAGTTTTCCAATCAGGAATTCGCTGGCGGCCATTTCGTCCATGGGTTGGAGTATTTTGCGCAAAATCCAGCATTTTTGTAGTTCGTCTTGGGGCACTAGGTATTCCTCCCTGCGGGTTCCTGACCGGTTGATATTGATGGCGGGGTAGATGCGCTTTTCTGCGATTTTGCGCTCCAAGTGTAGCTCCATGTTACCTGTACCCTTGAATTCCTCGTAGATGACCTCGTCCATGCGCGACCCGGTGTCCACCAGTGCTGTGGCGATGATGGTCAAACTGCCGCCTTCCTCTATGTTGCGCGCCGCGCCGAAAAAGCGTTTGGGCCGCTCCAAGGCGTTGGCATCGACACCACCCGTCAGCACTTTGCCCGAGGACGGGACCACGGTGTTGTAAGCGCGCGCCAAGCGGGTAATGGAGTCGAGCAAAATCACCACATCGCGCCTATGCTCCACCAGTCTCTTGGCCTTTTCGATGACCATTTCAGCGACTTGCACATGGCGGGCCGGCGGTTCGTCGAAGGTCGAAGATACCACCTCCCCTTTCACGCTCCGCTGCATTTCCGTCACTTCCTCCGGCCGTTCGTCGATCAGCAGGACAATCAAATAGCATTCTGGATTCTGCTCAGCGATAGAATGGGCGAGGTTTTGCAAAATCATGGTCTTGCCCGCCTTCGGTGGCGATACGATCAAACCGCGCTGGCCCTTGCCAATGGGGGCCACCAAATCAATGATGCGGGCGGTGAGGTCTTCGCTAGTGCCGTTGCCCAGTTCGAGGACGAAGCGCGACTTGGGAAACAGCGGGGTGAGATTGGAGAACAATATCTTGTGCTTGGCGTTCTCAGGCGGTTCGTAATTGATCTGCTCGACCTTGAGCATCGCGAAATAGCGTTCGCTTTCCTTCGGTGGCCTGATTTTGCCGGTAATCGTGTCGCCAGTGCGCAAGGAGAAACGACGGATTTGACTGGGTGAAACATAAATATCGTCAGGGCCAGCCAAATAGGAGCTATCGGTGCAGCGGAGGAAACCGAAACCGTCCGTCAAAATTTCCAACACCCCGTCGCCGTAGATGTCTTCGCCGCTTTTGGCTTGTTTTTTTAAAATGGCGAAAATGAGGTCCTGCTTCTTGGAACGGGCGAACCCCTCAATATCGAGCGATTCAGCGATGTTGATAAGCTCGGCAACGGGCTTACGTTTAAGGTCGGTTAGATTCATAAGTTGGGGGTCAAGAAATGCGGATTGAATGGTATGCGTCGCTTGATTTCAGGATTGGCCCTAGCGGAGGGTTACGCCAGGTTGTGGAGCCTATTCAGTGGGAAGCCCTTAGCGGTCGCAGGCTTTAAGGGAATTGTACTTTGGTTATATTCCGGTTAAAGCATAACATGCTGAAGCGTGGCCCGTCCAGAAAGATTCGAAACGGCATCATAAAGCCTCCAAGTCAATGCCCGGCGTTTCCACATGCACATGGTCCACATCGTCCCACCGCACTGTGCCGATGTCCCGCCAAGGCTGGCGCAGGTTGTCATCACGCAGGTTTGGCTCCCAATCCATAGGAACGCGGACTTCTTTCATCTTCAGGATAAAAACCGTGTTGCGCACATCCAGCCCTAGCTTGCCCCCCCAAAACGCCGTCACTTGCATCAACGCCTTGTCCAGCCGACGGTTTTTGATATGCGGCGTCACCGCAATATTCGCCCACCAACATTGGACGCGCCCCCAGTTCGGCGCGACGATGCGCCCTTCCTCGTTGACGAAGGGCAGGAAATGTTCTTTGCCATCCTGGTCCCTGTAGGCAATGGCAAGCAGATGGTTGTAGCCGACAAAATGGTCGTGCATGTATAAGGCGTGGGGAGTTATCCCTAAAAAAGTGTGCGACAAGAACAAAATGGAATTGCTTGCGCCTTCCAGCACTTGGCCTACAGCAGTGCTGGCGTGGCCCTTGTTTAGACGGAAAAACACGCCAAATTGCAAAGTGCTGTTTAATTGAAGCAAGATGACCAGCAGCAAAAACTTGGCAATGCGTGTGGCGAGTCTACCAGGCGATCCGGCATAATGGGCATATAGCTGGGAATAGAGATTATCCTCGGGCCGCAACGTCGGTACGGCGCAATGCTCGTCGCAAACCAAACGGGTGCGATTGTCGGCGATGCGGCGGTAAGCCGCCTTGGCCGTGTGATAAATGCCGGGAAGCCTGATTATCCAAGCCACCAGGGCAGGGTAAACCATTGCGGACAGGATGCGGGTATAGGTGTCGATGCCGGCAAACAGCTTTCCTTGGCGGTCCACCGCATACAAATCAGTCAGCAATTCCGCTTCGGGAATGGAGTCCAGTGCCCGGCATTCTTGAGCGTGGCTCTGCAAATCTCTGAATGCGATGGCCCCTAGCAGGTCGAAATGGGACAGGATAATCACCGTGCGGTTGCACAAGGGGCATAGTCCGTCATAATACACCGTCAGTGTAGACGACTTCAGGCGCAGCACCCTCCACCAGGAGAACGGCACCAGCAACGCGTAGGGGGCCAACATACCGAAGCCGAATTGGTAAATGTTCAGCGAGAGGATAATGCCGATGTGGAAGCTGACACCGATGATCAGCAAGGGCACACGCGCCCAGCGAAACCAAAACAACGGCAGAAACAAGAATTGGAAGGTGATGAGGGAATAGCCGATGATCCGTTCCAACCACTCGTTTTCAAGCAGCCAAGACATATTCAGCGGCGACATGTAATAGGGATGGGTAGGCGGTAGCCACGAACCCATGCCATTGCGCCAGAATTCGGCGGACAGCTTGTGGATGCCGGCATCCAAATACAACAAGCCCAGCACGATCGCCAACGGTAACAGGTAACACAATACCGAAACCGTCTCCTTAGGCACGTAATGCCGCCCCGGAGATGAATGGTTCAGTTTGAGCCGCAGATTGTCCAAGGAACAGGCCCGCTCAGAAGGCAGGAACATCAGCAAGAAACTGATGCCGGTCATCATTTGGTCGAAGCCGCCGTCGAAGTCCAGCCACATCGGCGTGAAACCCACGAACACCAGCCACAGCAGATAATTCCCCACTGCCGCAAAGCGTGTGTACAAACCCAACACGATGCAAGCCGCCAATACCGCCCAAACACTTAAGAACAAATCGACTACCGGCGATGCCTGCTCAACGAAAGGGACGCTGTCAAAAATCAAATGGCGGAAGAACAGCAGGTAAAACACCTCCTGCAATATCACCAAGCCAACCAAAATGCGGAAAACACCCAAGCCAGTGGCAGGGGCCTGTTTGGCCAAGCCAAGTTGAACGAGTTTGCGTAGCAATCGAATCATACTGGAATTCGTGGCAATGGGACAAGGCCGCTGGCCCTCATTGAAGCATGGCCCGTCCAGAAAGTTTCAAAACGGGCCAAGACACGATTAGATGTAGCCTTGCAGCCAAGCGTCAATCTGCGATTTTGGCAGCGCACCGACTTTGGTGGCAACCACCTGCCCGTTTACAAACAAGGACAAGGTGGGGATGCCGCGCACACCGTAGTGTTGGGGGGTTTTCGGGTTGTCGTCGATATTCAACTTGGCAACCGTTAGCCGGCCAGCATAATCTCTGGCTAGGCCATCAAGGATGGGGGCGAGCGATTTGCAGGGTCCGCACCATTCGGCCCAGTAGTCGACCAGCACGGGGCCGTCCGCTTGAAGCACTTTTTCTTCAAAGTCGTCGTCGCTCAGTTTCAGGATATGGTCACTCACAGATTTCTCCAAGGTTGTTTGGGGTGGAGGGAGTCTAGGCCAACAAAGCCAACTCGCATCCACAGGCGGATATGAATCCGCATAGCCCATTTTCAGCCCAAACCGGGCAAGATTTCAAGCCCCAGCATCACAACACAGGCGGACAATGCTGTTTAATGCATTTGCTGCCCTAATTCCTGTGCTTTGTTAAATAAAATACTACCGATTATTGGTGTCCCACGGACTACAAGCCGGGTATGCCTATGCGCTGGATACGCATGGCGTTGTCGCCTTCCTCATAACGCGGCAGATGCCCTTCGACCCGATACAGCCTTAATGCCAGAGCTGCTGTCAGCACCCTGATGGGGTAGTCGCGGGGCAAGTTTTGCAAATAGGGCTGGATGGTCGCGAAATCCTTCACGCCGTATTGGCGCATGATGGAAAGCAGCCCGCCGTTTTTCGAACCTATGTTGTAGGCAAGCAGGCTCAGGAACAAATCATTCTTCATTTCCTTTAGATAGTACAGCCAAGTTGCAGCACCGAGCAGGGCGTTGTGGTGCGTATTCCGCCAATCGAGTTGTTTTTCGCCCATTTGCTTGCCGACCCGATCAAGCGCTTCCCTAGGAGGCGCGGTGATCTGGAACAGACCCCGCCCGCCGTCTTTGCTGTCACGGGGCAGGAATGAAGACTCCGCTGCCGCTATGCCCATCAATACTTCCGCGTCCACACCGTAAATTGATGCCGCCTCACGGATCAGGGCTTCGTAAGGCTTGGCGCGTTCGACCAATGCTTGCATTTGGGCCAGGTCGGCGCGGCGGTAGGCGGCGTAAACCTGGTGCGAGAGCGTAGCCCTCTCCGCTTCACGAACACCGCCAACCAATTGGCGGAGGTTGGTCAGTTCACGGTGGAATACTTGCCCTGTCGAAAACCAGCCAGCGCCCAAGGCAATCAACACAGCCATCAGCGCGGGAAAATAAACCAACCTTGCCGCCGGGGCTTTGCGAATTCTGAGCCAAAGCTTGAACGCCAAGAACAAAACGATGGACAGTACCAGCACCACCCCTGCAAAAGGAACCAGGCTCGACCACAAGCCCACCCCGGAAAACCTTGCCGCTGCTTGGCCCAGTGCGGCAATGACGGTGACTAGGGCAACCCCCACCAAAGCGGCGGTTTCAGTGCCCAACAATAGCGCTTTGCGTCCATGGGTTAGGAAAAAGGTTTGGCGCAAGGCTTTTTTCCAAGCATTTGTTTTAGCTCGGATTGCGGGCTTATTAGGCTTTTTTCTGATTACTTGCTTGACCACGTTTTTTTTTAAATTGAGAATTTTGTTTTTGATACACTCGTACGAACCATACAGCGTTTTCAACATCAAACAGTTACTTGATAGTTGGTATGTGGGCGCAGGTTATACGGTTAACCTGAAGGGTTAATGGAATGTCTGTTTTAAGTATATTTTTAAGATGAAAATGCTGTACAAAAAGCTTTCCCATGCTTCACATACCATTTTCATAAATGTATGCCAACTTATGATTTAAACGCATATAATAATGCACTTATGGGCTTTCTTCAACGCGGTAAGGCGCAACAGGCGTAAGCCGTAGTTCTGGCAACGTCATTTGTTGCTCGACAAACAACGGCCTATGTGCCACTATGTTGCTAGGAGTCCCGATTTGTATTTATGTACAGCGTTTTTTCTTAATAAAGAAAAATCATAAAGGACACTTAAACAAACCACCAATTGTGTGTGTGCTTTG
>CAIZPP010000188.1 GCA_903934875.1 uncultured Methylococcaceae bacterium | reverse complement strand
TTGCCTCAACGCGGTAAGGCGCAACAGGCGTGTTCCGTCATTTTGGCAACGACTTTTGTTGACCGTCAAAACCGCCTATGTGCCATTTTTTTCACCGCTAGGAGTCCTGATTTGCATTCATGTACAGTGTTTTTTCTTAACGAAGAAAAATCATAAAGGACACTCAATCAAACAATCCTGTGTGTCTGTGCTTTGCAAAATTATATAGCCCAACAAGTAACTCTTCGATATTAAAAACGCTGTAAACAGACTATGAAGATAAGCATCAAACTGACAATGTATGGCCTTGCGACAGTGTTTAGCGCTTGGCTGCACACGGGTTTTGCATACGACTCATCTTATCCATTTCCCAACGACACTCCTTCGGTAGCACCCAATCCTGATAAGAATACCAAAGATAAAAGTAAATTGAACTTACCAGGCAATCCACAGGAAGGCTCAACTGAAAAAGGGGGCAGGGGTACGATAATTCGTATTAAAAAGATCGTATTTGAAGGCAATAAGACGATCCCAACAGAAGAATTAGAGCAGGTTTCAAACCCCTATCTAAATCGTCCCCTGACTGGAAGTGACTTGGAGCAATTGCGCTATCGCCTCACTTTGCTGTATGTCAACTATCCAGAAAAAGGATATATCAGTTCCGGCGCGGTAATCGAGAATCAGGATTTCAAAGACGGGAAATTGTGCATCAAAATTATCGAGGGTAAACTAACAGAAGTGCGCGTAAGAGGGAGTGGATGGGAAAAGAGTTGGTGGCCATCGCCTATGCTGAACCCGTTGTTTCCGACACTGATGGAGCAATATATCAGTGACCGTTTGCTAGGCGACCCTAATGAACCCCTGAATTCGACTGGCTTACAAGATCGCTATTTTAGGTTGCTGAATGATCCTTTGATTGAAAGGCTGAATGGCACACTTTTACCAGGACAAAAACCTGGCGAAGCGATACTGGATTTGAAAGTAGCGAGGAAACGTCCTTACACCCTTGAATTAGGCGTAGATAACTTTGCTCCGCCATCCATAGGGGGTTATGCTGGTCGTATCAATACCACGGTTGCCAACCCCATTGGCTTCGGTGAGACTATCAATTTGGGCTTCAACGAGCTTAGTGGTGGTCAAAACTATCTTGCCGGGGTTGACATTCCCCTGAACTTACCTTTTTCCCCGCAAGGCACCCACGCTTTCTTTCAATACTCTAATTATAATACCGTATTGGTACAGCCACCCTTTCAACAATTGAACATTAAAAGCAATATCATCAACTACGATGCCGGTTTCAAGCTTCCGTTTATTGTGGAAGCCAACCAGCGACTAACTGCCGGGTTTAATTTCAACATCCGCCAAGATGTCACCACCGTTTCCGGCCAGCCTCTGAACCGTCCCGGCTCCCATCATGGCGTAGACTCGGAAACCGTCGTGCGCGCTTGGGGAGATTATCTCCGTCAAGGCAGTCTGTGGGGTAGTAGTTGGGCGGTTAATGTTAAAGGCACCGTATCGGTTGGTGTCGATGCGTTAGGGGCGAATATCACTACGCAAACGGGTGACGGACGATTTTTAGACGGGATGTTGCAAGGAGCGGGACGCTTTTCAATCTTAGATACTGCCGCCTATGTTTTACTCAACGGTGCCCTGCAATTATCTGATGACCAATTATTGCCGTTGGAGAAATTCGCGATTGGCGGGTTTAGCACGGTAAAGGGCTATCGGCAAAACTATTTAGTTCGCGATGAGGGTTTTTACACTGCCCTTGAATTCCATCTGCCCGTTTATCCATTTTTGTATAAATCCGCGCGTCCCTATAGCGTTTCGCTGGTGCCTTTCTTGAATTATGGTGGTGCTTGGGACCATAGTAAGGCCGGCACTAATTTGTTCTCAACCGGTATTGGTATTGAATGGCAGAATGAGTGGGTAGTGTTGGATGACGCGAAAGAAAGCCTGTCTGCATCGCTGTATTGGGCCGAGCGACTGACTAGTTACCCCCTGAATACTGGCACTCCTTATGACTTACAAGACAATGGAGTCAATTTTCAAGTAAACTTTAAGGTTTTTTGATACAATAGCTTATGGCGTTTTTAATATCGAAGAATTACTTGTTGGCTATATCATTTTGCAAAGCACAGACACACAGGATAGTTTGAATGAGTGTCCTTTATTATTTTTCGTTGTTAAGAAAAAACGCTGTACATAAATGCAAATCGGGACTACTAGCGGTGAAAAAAATGGCACATAGGCCGTTTTGACGGTCAACAAAAGACGTTGCCAAAGCAACGGAACATTCCTGTTGCGCCTTACCGCGTTGAGGGAAGCCCATAAGTGAATTATTCTACGCGTTTAAATGATTGGTTGGCATACATTTCTGAAAAGGGTATGTGAAGCTGGAGAAATCTTTATGTACAGCATTTTAATCTTTAAAATATACCTAATAAATGATATTCAGCTAATGTTTCAAGTTAACTGAATATCTTGCCATTTCATTCCAGCTATCAAGTAACTCTTTGATGTTGAAAATGCTGTAACCAAATATCTCGCGCTAACATACCAATTATCAAGTAACTCTTTGATGTTTAAATCGCTGTATGGAAAATATGATGATGAAATTAAGACTGTTGTTTTCAGGTTTTTGCCTAATCTTAGCATTTGCCATCGCAGGCTGCTCTACAATACCGACTGTCACGACTAATCAATCGCCTTTGGTGCGCGGTTATGCTGCTATAGAAGCGGGAAAAAATTATAGTTTTGCTTTGCTTGAGTTTGATAAGGCTTTAGAAGAAGCTAAACGACAAGGCAATGAGTCAAAACTGGCTGAAATCCACAGCGCCTCGGGCTATGTCTTATATCTCATGCATTATTTGCAGCCCAAGCCTGAGAAGAAGCCCGATCCCATTGGTGAGACTAGCCAAAAATCCACATCAAGTGAAGAGAATCAACGCTACACAGTGCCAGGGCAAACCAATGTGCTTGACCCCGAATACACGGGTTTTGCCGAAGCCCGACTAGAACTCGCATTAGAGTTGGCAAAAAAAGCAAATAATACAGAGTTGCAAGTTCGCATTCAAGCATATCTCGGTTTAGTTTATGCAAGCTTGTCCCAAGACATGGCAGTAGAAGTTAAAAACGACGAAAAAGATGGAAAGAATGATGAAAAAATACAACACTTAAGTTCAGAAAAACAATATCAGGAAAAGGCATTGGATGAATTTAAAAAAGGTAGCCAGATTATAAGCAGTGCAAATAAGGATTTAGCATTAAGTTATGGCGAAAAGCTGGCATTGACTAAATTGGAAAAGCAGCCACCCAGTAGTTTGCCAAAATTACAATGCATGATGAGTGACGTTAGCAATAAAGCTTCCCGCATCAATCTGATGCTCAATATAATGGACCAACTTGTTGATATTATCAACAATAATGAACAACCGATAAACCAAGAGACAGAGGATTTCGTTCAATTTGGTCAGGATTATGCTGAAAGTACCATTAATCTAGCTAAACAAGCGCGTTGTAATATACAAAATTCAGCCGATCCATTTATGCTGCACGCACAATCCCTGCGAGAAGGTTTTTTGGCTATTTATTATGAACGCAAAAGTAAAATCAAGGATAAAGCCGATTTGACAGATAAAAAAATGACCGATGCAGAAAAAGACGAACAAAAATATAATCAAGGAAAAGCGGTTGAGCAAATCTTATTAGCAATCGAACATGCAATAGAAGCAAATGCTCATGATTTAACCATGCGTTGGCAATTTAAATTAGCACATCTGCAACAAGTACAAGGCCAAGTAGAGCAGGCTAAACTAACCTATAGACGGGCAATTTATTATGTGGACCAAGTTCGAAATAACATTCCAGTAACTTATCCTGATGGAACATCCTATTACAGCAAAACCTTGGAACCAATTTATCGTGGTATGGCCAATTTATTACTAAGCGAGGCAAGTCAGCGTCCTCGACAGGAAGACCGGCAAGAGCTACTGCTTGAAGCCATTTATGCTATGGAAAAACTCAAACAGTCGGAACTAGAGGACTATTTCAATGCCCGCTGCCTAACACAACAAAGCTCTGAAGGTGCCGTTGCGCTGCAGCAATCCTTCTACACTACACTTTCGCCTATTTCGTTTGAGTTTGAAAAGCAAAAATTAAAAAAAATTCTAAGCCTAGCATCCGAGAAAACTGCTATTCTTTATCCAATTATACTTGAAGACCGTTTAGAAGTGCTACTTGTCCATGACTGGGGTGTTGGCAAGGGTACGATAATCTTGCAAAAACCTTTTATTAAAATTAAATCTGACAAAATTAATGAGGAAGCGTTAAAACTGAATACGGAATTGAACCGTGGGAAAAAATATAATGAATGGAAGTCAAGTAGCCAGCAGCTTTATCAATGGTTGATTAAACCTTTACAAGGCGATCTGCAAAAAACAGGCATTGATAAGCTCATCTATATACCAGATGGTATATTGAGGCTGGCTCCTGTTAGTGCATTTTATAATGAGGATGATAATTCATTCATTGCGGAAAACTATAGTGTAGTAGTCAATAACGGCTTACTTTATAATAACAAAATACGTGAAAACGCAGCTATTGGAAAGACTCTTTTTGCTGGGTTAAGTAGGCCAAGATATTCCGTAGATAAAATCCCTAAATATATTCAAAATTCGGCATTAGAACAGGCTATTCGCAGAAAACAAATTGTTGACAAAGTTATATCAAAAGACTTTTCTGATAGAGATTGTGGGTTTCCTTTAACTCGCAGGCCTTTTAATGAGCCGGGCTTTATAGACAAGCCGAATATGAAGGATAACCCAGAATTATACCATAACTTATTGGTAGAAAACCTCTCCTTACCCTGCTTAAAAGACGAGATTAATTTGCTGAAAGCTAAATCAGATGAGGATACGGTACTACTCAATGATACATTCAATTATAAAAACTTGGTAGATAAAATAGAAAACGGAGATTACGAATTTATCCATATTGCATCGCATGGCTATTTTAATCGCACAGCCGAGGAAAGTTTTATTATGACTTATGATGAGATTCTGTATATTAATGAGATAGAGAATATCATAAAAACAACTAAAGGCCACCAAATTGAGTTGGTAACCTTCAGCGCCTGTAAAACCGCCGAAGGGGATGATCGGGCACCCTTGGGGTTTTCCGGCATTGCTATAAAAGCTAAAGCACGGAATGCACTAGGAGCATTGTGGTCTGTTTCTGACCAAGGGACCAAAGTGTTCATGGAAAATTTTTATCGATACCTGAGCGACAATGAAGGTGACAAGGCTAAAGCCTTACAACAAGCGCAACAATCAATGATTAAGGTGAAGGAATTAAACCATCCTTTTTTCTGGGCACCGTTTATATTGGTTGGGTCGTGGTAATATGAGTATCGTTGTAGCGATATTGCGGTCGGCCATCTAGCCGACATTTATAATTCAACAAGACAATATCGGGCGAACCTATCCCTAGTTATTTCCTCAAAAACTAAAATCGTATCGAAAACGCTGTAGCAGAGAGTAATAAAATGAAGCTTACCACACAACATAACCAAGAAAACAAAGAGTTAAAGGGTCTCAACAGGTTCTTCCAGCAGGCTATGGCCCCTACTATGATGGTAGCATTAGTTTGTGCTTGTGCCACTCAACCAACTCCAGAAACCAAGTCAGCTAAAACCAACTCAATTATTATCAAGTCCGTAGAAACCCAACTTAATTATGAGCAATATCTTGAGCAGGGGAAAAGCGCACTAAATGGAGGGAATCCTACTCAAGCTATTGAGAATTTTAAACAGTCATTGCGGAAAGCGGGCAATGAGCAGGGCTTGCTGCAAGAAGCTTATGGAAACCTTGGGCTTGCCTATGTCGCCGTTTCAGACAATCCAAAAGCACAAGTCTATCTGGAAAAAGCCGGTGCAAAAGAACAGGCGCCGACGTGGATCAAAAATGCCTACAAAAATCTGTTATCTTCGCAAACATTCATGACGACGGAGTATATGGACAAAAAACTCCGAGCCGAGATAGAAATTGAACAGGAACAGGCGCAATGGCTAGCCACAGATCAGGGCACACTAGTCGAAAGAACTGACACCGATGACGAAAGACGGGGATTCTTCATCCCTAAGCAAACATCGACTGTAGCTATGCTCGATAAAGAAACACATAGGCCAATACCCGCCGAAACAAAACCAAAATCTAATACTCAAGCCAGCAAACGCCCGAAACATCCAGGGCCGACTGCTTTGGGCAGCACACACAGTGGTATTCAGTCTAACGAGAAATCCTTGGACATCCGCATCATTTTTGCCGTCAATAGTGCTGAACTCACGCCGGAAGGACAGATACAGGCAGACGAACTGGGTAAACTCTTGCAGCAGGAATTACAAAACAGCTATCAAATCGCTGTGCTAGTTGGTCATTCCGATATCAAAGGGAGCGATGCCTATGACGACCATCTTTCCGAGAGAAGGGCTGCCGCCGTGAAGTCTTACCTCGTCAGTAAATTCCCGGGCTTGAAGGACAAACTGTCCGAACGGGGGATGGGCAAGCGGCAGCTTTTGTTTAAAGAAGCTGACGAAGAATCGCAAACGCTAAACCGGAGGGTGGAAGTGAAGTTGAGCCGCAGTGCGGAATGAACGTATTGACGACCACGGAAGTAAAGCTACTTACAATTTGCCCACACCCCAAACCAGTGTCCTAAGATATCAGCTTGGAGCTATCTGGGCGAACTTCGTTAAAACAAATCCGCCCCTGGCTGATGTGACCCCGGAGGGGGATAGGTTTGATGTTGATTTATTGTCGCAAAGTCCTATATTACAGTGTCCTGAACATCAGATGGTTACTTTATAAATCGTATGGTTGTGCTAGATAGTTTTTAAACATGAATACGCTGTAATAGAACATGTCCGAAAGTTCTGCCAAAGTTGATCCATTTGCCACAACTTATGCGTTAATCCGCGATTTTGAGCATGTTCGTGTGGAACGCTTGGCTGCGGAAGATGGGCGGCGCTGCAAATTCAAGAAAGTGTTCAAGTCGGCGGGTATTGATGATGCTGGGTATTGGATGCAAAGGGAAAACAAGTTTTTATTGGATTTTTCTGTAAAAGAACTCAAGCATGTCGTTCAAATGGCTGAAGTTGTGCGCAATGATGAGCAAGACCAGCACAAATATAAATCCGTGACTACTGTAGATGCTGGTGTCACCCTTGAATATTGGCTGACAGTCAAACCACGCTTTGCCAATGGTGTCACTTGGTTACATCCCTTTCAACATGCAGATGCATTTCTGCAATTGGTAAAAGCCTGTTTGATCGCTTTGCGGGAGATACACAAAATCGGTATTATCCATTGCGATATCAAACCGGATAATATTTGCCTACCTTATGAACCCTACCCCTACCAACCCGATACACAGATCCGCATTGACTATGCTCAGATACGCTTAATTGACTTCGCATTTTCGATTACGCGCGAACGTCCATTGAAAAAATCCCTGCCCATTGAACCCATTGCATCCTACCAGTCGCATAGCTTGAAAGCCGCCTTGAGTAAAGATCAAAAACTACGACGTGGCAAACTCGCTATCCAAGAAATTGATTACCGGGCCGATCTTTACAGCTTGGGCCATCTGGCCAGAAAAATTTATAATACCGGCTTGCTGCAACCAGCAGGTGATTCCGGTCAGGAGGCTGTTAATATCGCAAGGCAGGTGGTTGAAAAATTGGAAGCCTGTAATAGTAGCAACTGGTTGCGCGGCTGGTTTTTGCCTCATGACGGACTAATAGCAAAAATTGACAACGTGCAAAAAAAACTAACCGGATCAGAAGCCTGCCAATCTTTTGTGATAACGCGTGCGCCAGAACCCATAAGTGGTCCCAGCCTTTCCGACCAAAAGAAGCCAGTTCTAGAACCCACACCAGTTATTAAGTTCCCGTCTATCATACAAGACAACACCCCACCTATTGATCTGTCTGTCTATAGCTTGCTAACAAAACTGGAATCCTGGCTATCAAGCCAATTGTTTATTTACTCTTTTGTAGGCATAATTGTAGGTGCATTGCTAGTGGCAATAGTGCATGACCCTAAGAATGCAGGGGGGCTAAACAAATCGACCCAAGAAGCAAGGCTCGATGAAAAGGCCATTGAACAGATCAAGGCTAAATTTACCTGTTCGGACTTGAAGTTTACCGTTGATCAAAACAACAAATCCATCACTTGGACAGGCTATGTCAAAAGGCAGGGCGATGTGCTTCAATTGGAGAAAGAAACCAATCAGATTGTTGACTTCAAGGCTGACGTATCCGGAATTAAAGAACGCATCTGGCCGTTGTGTGAGGCGGTTGAATTGATGGACCAATACCATAGTAAGAACAAAGGTTTAAGTATATCAACCAACCCGCCATCTCTAAACTTTAAGGAAGATGTACCGTTTTTCGTCGAAGTGTTTGCGCCAAAGTCCAGTAGTGCTTATTTATACGTAGACTATTTTGCGCATACTGACAAAGAGGATGGTCAAGTTTTACATATGTTTTCGGGACAGCAAGATAGCCAAACAAGTATGCCAATCAAGATTGGAACTGATAATTCAGGAAAAAAACCTTGGTACATGGGTGGGCCACCTTATGGCGAAGAATTAATTGTTGTGATCCGTACTTCCAAGCGCTTATTTACTGATAAATTGGATACACAAGAATCAGCAAAGAGTTATTTGAAAAATCTGAGGGAGTCTTTCAGTCATTTTGGTCCATCAGACCAAATAGATACCGACTATAAATTTATTATGATTATAAAAAAATGATTGGCTGTTGAATCTGCTTACAGCTTTTTTAATATCGAATAGTTATTTGTTAAATTATATTATTTTGCAAATCAATTCACAAAACTGATGCTTTGATTGAGTATCCTTTATTATATTCTTTTAATAAAAATCGCTGTACATAAATGCTAATCGGGACTCCTAGCGATGGAGTGGCACATAGCCCGTCGTTGGTTGAGCAACAAAATGAAGTTGCCAGAACTACGGCTTGCCCCTTACCGCGTTGAGGGAAGCCCATAACTGCATTATTATATGCGCTTAAATAGTCATTATAATAAACCCACCTAGCGTTTGTGCCACTGCTGAACCGAAGAGTGTTTTCTGATAGAGTCTAATGATTGGTTCGCCTACATTCATGAAAAGGATATGTGAAGCATAGGTATTTTTTATTTTTATCTAATGATGAACAGGTGATTAAAATGGTAAGTGATAACATTCTAAAGCTGACAGAAATAGTATCAGTGATCTGGTTAATTGCGTTTTGTGCTGGATGCAGCGGAAATAAATCGATACCAAATGCAACCCCCCATTTGGAAAGGGTCGAAGTGACCACACCCATCGAAACCCAGCATGCCTCGAAGGACGCAGAACCAAATCAAGTTCAACCTTCAAATAAATCCGTTGAAAAACTTACACCGGACGAATTAAAGTTAGCAATAGAATTAGGAGTTATTCAACCCCCACCGCATAAACAACCAATCACAGAAATTCCTGATGAAGATACAAGAGGACTTCCAACCCCATTTCCCAAAGACAATCCATTGCATATAGCACAAAAGCCCGATGAACAGGCTTTAACAACTTGCCTAAATAGGAAAAAGTATGAGTATATTCAATTTGAGCAAGATAAATTTACGCTAGCCAAAACATCCGAAGAAACGCTTAATCACTACGCAAATATCTTAAAGGTCGGAGGAAAATGTGAAATTTCTGTAGTGGGCCACACGGACGCTTCTGGTTCAGCATCTTACAATTTAAATCTGTCAAAGCGACGTGCGGAAACTGTGGTTCGTTATTTGATAAAGCGTGGCGTTAATGGACAACATTTGAAATCGGAAGGCAAAGGAAAAAGTGAATTGCTTTACAAGCATGACCCTGAAAATCCAAAAAACCGCCGTGTGGAGATTATTAACAATGGGCCGATACGGTCCACTGATCAATCCTCATCCTAGTAGCGATGATATAAGGTGGGTGCGGGTGCTCCTACTGCGCACGCTCGGCAGTCACCTATAGGGCTGATTTTGAGTTACAGCGTTCTTCAACATCAAAGAGTTACTTGATAGTGCGTATGATAGCGCAGGATATTTGGTTAACTTGAACGGTAAACTAAATATCCGTTTTGTAGTTATGTTTTAATGATGAAAACGCTGTGATGCAAGTGTAGACACTCCGTCATTCGGCATGGATGGCAAAATCTGGCGACTAGGAACGGCAATCTAGTGGGATAAAGTGATGCAGACGAAATCCGGGTGGTCGTTGGTTTACACCGGGAGTGCAAGGCCTGCCTTGCCTTTAGATACCCTCGCAAGGCAGGCCTTGCACTCCCGCATCACTTTTAATCGCACCCACTATGAAGGGCTATGTCTGCGTTAACCCTTGAAAGCAAGTATGATATGGCTAGCTGTATCGCGTAGCTTGCCATCCTTGGACGCTGGATTCCGGTATCCCAGTCGGAATGACAGGCTATTTTTGACGCCTTGGCGCAAAATGAGAATTGCTGCGCTGTATGGCTTGCACCCAACGGCAATAAGTTGGATAGTATGCTTGAATTATTCTTAACGGAAGCTACGCGCATGTCGAAGGATGGACGATTAAGCCGTTCATGGTTCGACAAGCTCACCACGAACGGCTTAACCTCTTGCCAGCCGAAAAGTTAAAAATATATGGTCACCTACTTAGTAGCGCGGCAACCCTTTGCCGCCAGTGGTTTCGCTACTTTGCGTAACATCAGTTTTTAAATCATGCCTGCACTGTCAAACGGTAAAAGCCATGACACTTACGCTTGAAGTCATCAGTTACATGGGAGCACCACCCGCCAGCCCGCTACGCGCTAGCATTGGTAAAAGTGGCGGGTCTGTTGGGCGTTCCCCTGACAATAATTTACCACTTCCCGATCACGACAAGATCATTTCCCGCCGTCATGGGAGCATCCATTATGCAAACGGGGCATTTGTCTATACGGATGCCAGCACCGGCGGCACCGGGCTTTGTAATCAAAACCGCCAGTTGGAGAAAGACGAATCTATTGTGTTGGCCGATGGTGACCGTCTGAAAATCGGCGAATATGAGTTGTTAGTTCGGATCGAGTCAGGTGAACCGTCTGCACCGTCCTATTTTGATCCGGTTTTGGATTTGGAGAACCCTAAGTTATTTGAGGATCGCAGCCTTGAAAGTGGCCTTGACCTCAAGTCCCTGCTCGGCGATAGAGAGCCTATACCCGTGTTGGCGCAAGATGCGTACCCCCCCCGTCCTGCTGCTATTAAGAATGACAGTTTTATTAGCCAACCGGATGCCCCCCCCTTCCAAGAAAACTTCACCCTGCCGGATGTCCAAGAGAATTCTGAAAACTTCGGCAACCTGTTCGGGGATCTGCCGGCAGCGGTTCAGGCCGTTGCGGCGAAACCGGATGAACTTGATTTTTTTGGTAACTTATTTGGCGATTGGGGACTCGATACAAATGTGTCTAGTGCCCCCGCCCCACTGCCTGGACCTCCCAAGCAGCATGATGTTTTGGAGCCGATAGCCGAAACTCCGGCTCCCGTGATCAGCATACCCCAGCCAGGACGCCCTGCTGCGCCAGCGAAAGTTCCGGCTATAGTTTCGCCTACTTTCGATCACTCCCATCCTAGCTTTCCCCCGTCTAGGGAAGGTGTCAATCCAAGCGCATTGCCCTCCGCTTCGCCGCCTGATGTCCGGGCCGTGCCGCCTTCTCCGGTGCCCGAGGACGCAACAGGGGCTGACTTGCTGCAGTGTTTCCTGGAAGGTGCGGGGCTTACTGAAAGCCTAGCCACGATGACTCAAGACGAGCAGATCAAGACCATGAGGTCGGTCGGCCAGGTTTACCGCGAAATGGTCGACGGTATGATGAAAGTCTTGCATGCCCGGAAAATGGAGCAAAGCATGATCGCACTGCGACAGACGGATGTCACCCAGTTCCGCCGTGGGGAATGCAATCCTTTGAAAATTTTCCCCACTGCGGAAGAGACGATGGCAGAAATGGTGCTGCAAAAGAATCCCGCCTACATTGGCCCCGCCGCAGCGGTCAGGGAGGGTTTTGCCGACATTATGAACCATCAAATGGCGATGAGGGCAGGTATGCAGGCCGCGATGAGCGGATTTCTCAAACGCGTCGATCCGAAATCGTTTGAGGAGATGTTTAAGGATGGGATCATGTTCCAGAAAAAAGCCAAATGTTGGGATACCTATAGCAAAACCTATCCGAAATTAGTGGAGGAGACGATGGATGACTTGTTCGGTGAAACATTTGCTGAAGCCTACCGGGAGCAATTGCGAATTTTGCGACTATCCCAGCAAGCTAAAGACTGATTCATAGATGACTGCGGTAGTAAAGCTACATTCGCTTTGCCCTCACCCCAACGCTTTCCCGGAGGAAGAAGGAGTTTAATGTTGCTTTACTACCGTAGCGCCCTGTACCATCAACAATAGAGTAATTTATGTCAGAATACACTAGGGTCGTCTGGTCCGAGGGGATGTTTCTCAGGCCACAGCATTTCCAGCAACATGACCGGCACATTGAAAAATGGGTAAATGGCCGTTGCCTGGGATTGCGAAGTTTCGACTGGGGGTTCAGGTCATTCAGATTAGAGCACGGCCAACTGGCCATAGGCCGTATAGCCTTACTGGAAGCCCGAGGAACGTTTCCCGACGGTACGCCATTTGATTTGCCCGACCACGACGCATTACCCTTGCCGTTGGAAGTAGCCGATGGGGTGCAGAACACCCTGGTTTATCTGGCCTTGCCGCAACGGCGGCCAAATTCTTCCGAAATCGACAGTGAGGCGTTTTCCGATAGCCTAGCCCGTTACCGTATGGCCGAACGGGAGGTCCGTGACTGTAACAGCGGTGCTGACGGACGCTATCCCGTGCAAATCGGTGGTTTGCAAACCCGCTTGATGCTGGAGCGGCAGGAACGGGCGGGATATGTCCATCTAGCGGTGGCGAAAATAATCGAGGTGAGGGCGGGCAAAACCGTGGTTTTGGACGAAAAGTTCATCCCTCCCATTTTGCATTGTTCCGCAGCGAAAGTGCTGGGCGGGTTTCTGCGCGAATTGCACGGATTATTGCATACCCGAGGCGAGGCCCTCGCCGGACGGGTGGTTGAATCGGCGCGCGGTGGCGCGTCGGAAATAGCCGATTTCCTGTTGCTTCAGGCCATCAACCGTTATGAACCCTTGCTGGAGCATTTGAGTGTGAATGCGGCCTTGCATCCAGAAGAGTTTTTCCGCCTTGGCCTGCAATTGGCCGGCGAACTGGCTACTTTTTATAAGCCTGGGAAACGCCCAGCCAACTTTCCCGCTTACAACCATGATGATTTGCAAACCAGCTTTGGGCCGTTAATGGACGAATTGCGCCAATTGCTAAGCATGATACTGGAGCAGAATGCGATGCAAATCCCCTTGCAGCAGCCAAGGCCCGGTATCTATGCGGCCAGACGCCCGGATGTCAATCTGCTGGACAGTGCCATTTTCGTACTGGCGGTCAAAGCCAGTGTTTCACCGGATTTATTGCGGCCCAATTTCCCGCCCCAAGTCAAAATCGGCCCCGTCGAAGACATTCAGCAACTGGTTCGCTCAGCTTTGCCGGGCATTTCCATCCATGCTTTGCCGGTGGCACCGCGACAGCTTCCCTATCATGCGGGTTTTTCTTATTTCGAGTTGAACAAACAGAGCGAATTGTGGCATAAGATGTCTAATTCGGGTGGCTTTGCCATTCATATTGGTGGCAGCTTCCCCGACCTCGAACTTGAATTCTGGGCTATTAAAAAAGGATAAATCTGTGAGCCAAGACGATCCCTTTTCCCCATTATTTGGGGACGACGACAGAACCGTTATCAGGCGGCCTACGCCAGGTGGGCGGATGCGGCCCAGCACCGAGGGGTCTACCAATGTCCCTGCTTACCAACCCGTAGTGCCCCCTCCTCCATTGCCTGCACAATCTTCCAATTTCCAGCGCGGTCTTCATGCTGCTGACGACAACCCGGTTACAGCAGCGGCATTATCACTGCTATCTTTGGCTGCAAGGCTCCGCAATACCGCAACCCACCGTGATATCGTCGGACTCCAACAGCAATTAATCGGCGAAATGCGCAATTTTGAGAACCGTGTAATGCAACAGGGGATGTCACAGGAACATACCCGCATGGCCAGCTACGCACTGTGCGCCCTGCTGGACGAAACCATCCTAAATACGCCGTGGGGGGGGCAAAGCCAATGGGGACAGCAAAGTCTGCTGATTCTATTCCACAAAGAAGCCTGGGGAGGGGAGAAGTTTTTCCAAATCATTGACCATCTGGTGCGGCAACCCGCGCAGAATCTAAATTTGATCGAGTTGTGTTATTTAACCTTAAGCATGGGGTTCCAAGGCAAATTCCGTATTGCACAGAATGGCCTGAACGAATTGGAGCAATACCGTTTGGAACTTTATCAACTGATTCGGCGTATCCGGGGGGATTTCGAGCCTGCTTTGTCACCGCGTTGGCAGGGGCTGAAAGATGTGCGCAATGCTTTGATGAAGTTCGTTCCGCTGTGGGTCATAGGCGTAGTCGCGGGTGCTGTGCTGTTATTGGCCTACATAGCCTTTTTGTTTTCCATTAGCAGCGCATCCGATGAAACGCTCTCCCAGCTTGCCGCTTTGAGCAGGGAAAAGATCAATACCGCACAGCCGCTGCCGGCTCCCGTCCTCAAACCTTCCGTGCCCGGCAGGCAAGAGCGGTTTAAGGTATTGTTGAGGGATGAAATCGGCAAGGACATGGTTGAAGTGATTGATGACCGGACTCTGCGCATCCGCAATTCCTTTCCGGCGGGTAGCGAAAAAGTCAAGCCGGAATTTACGCCCATGCTGAAAAAGATAGCGGCGGAGTTGTCGTCTGGGCAAGACAGGGTATTGGTAACGGGATACACCGATGATGTTCCCATCCGCAGTGTGCGTTTCCCGTCCAACTATGATTTATCCATTGCACGTGCCAAGAACGTGGCGGACAGGCTGCTAGGAGCCGGCGGGCTCAATGCCGCCAACGTAAATTCCAAGGGAAAAGCCGATGAAGATAGTTTAGTTCCTAACGACACGCCAGAGCATCGTGCACTCAACCGGCGCGTGGACATCTCGATCCAATAGGGGAACATTGTGTTTTTGACAAATAAATGGGTAGTTCAGCTTTTCGGCGTGCTTGCGTTGGCGCTAATGATCTGGTTTGCGGGCCCGCTGGTCGCCATCGCTGGCTCGGCACCGCTGGAATCGGAACTGGCGCGCTGGCTGGCCATTGCCGCAATTTTCATGGTTTGGTTGCTTGTCCACCTAGTCATGCACCTTCTCGCCGGACGCAAAGACCGCCAACTGATGAGCGATCTGGCGGGAGCGGAATCTGCTAAATCTGCGGAACACCAAGCATCCGTTGATGAATTGGAAACACTCAGACATGGTTTTGAAGAGGCTCTGCAGGTACTCCGCGAATCCATGGCCCAAGGGAAAGCTGGCAAGCTGTGTCTTTACGAATTGCCGTGGTATGCGATCATTGGCGCTCCCGGTTCGGGCAAAACCACGGCTTTGGTCAATTCGGGCCTGAAGTTCCCGCTGGCGGAGCGTCTGGGCAAAAATTTTGTCAAGGGGGTCAGTGGAACCCGCAACTGCGACTGGTGGTTTACTGACGAGGCGGTCCTGCTCGACACCGCAGGCCGATATACTACCCAAGACAGCCACCAGGCGGTGGATGCCTCCGCATGGCAGGGTTTCCTGCAATTGGTGAAAAAATACCGTCCCCGGCGGCCACTCAACGGTGTTTTGGTGACACTGAGCCTTGCAGATTTGCTACAGCAAACCGAAGAGGAGCGTAACCAACACGCCGCTGCTGTGCGCCGCAGGATACTGGAATTATACCAGTTACTGGGTGTCCGCCTGCCCGTTTACCTGTTGCTGACCAAAACCGATCTGGTGGCTGGGTTCACCGATTTTTTCGCCGATTTCTCCAAAGAGGACCGTGAGCAGGTGTGGGGGGAAACCTTCCCGGCTGACGACCCGGCCCACCCCCAAGACAGGCTGCAAGCATTTGATACTGCCTTTGACGAACTGTTACGGCGCTTGGACAAACGAATCTTGAAGCGCATCCAAGAGGATCGTGATATCCAGCGCCGCAGCCAGATATTGGACTTCCCGCAACAAATGGCGCTGCTCAAGCCCTTGTTATTTGCTTTCCTGCAAAGAGTCTTTGCCGTCAACCGCTTTGAACAGCCTTTCATGCTAAGAGGCGTTTATTTCACCAGTGGCACCCAGGAGGGAACGCCAATAGACCGGGTCATGGGCATTCTGGCCGGGGCATTCAAGCTGGATCGCCAAGCCAGCCCCATGTATAGCGGACGGGGCAAAAGTTTCTTTCTTACCCGGCTGCTGCAAGAAGTTGTTTTCCCCGAGGCTGAATTGGCCGGGACCGACCCTCGCATTGAGCAGCGTCATAAATTAATCCAACTCGGCACACTGCTGGCGGGTTTGATATTGACTTTGGGCATGATTGGCTTGTGGATCGTCAGCTACAACCTCAATCAAGCAGCCATCGCAAAAACTGAAGAACAAATTGCCCTGTACCGGGCTGCCGATAGTACGCCGGGTGACTCACGGTCCAACTTCAAGCTATTGCTGCCCAAACTAAACGCTTTGCTGGCGGTCAAGGGCGTTTGGGATGGCACGGGCCTGATGTCCCGCTTTGGGCTTTATCAAGGCGGCAAAATTAACTCGGGTGCCAATGATGCTTACGAAGAATTGTTGCGCGGCTATTTCCTGCCATCCATTGTCAGTCGTCTGCAGGACAGGATACAAGGCAAACCGGACGTATTGTTATTAAAAGCCTATCTGATGTTGGGCCAGCCTGAAAAGCTCGACCCCAAGGTAGTTGAGGCCGTCGTCAGGGCGGACTGGGAACAAACATTCAATACAGAACCGGAAACCATCGCCAAACTGGGAACCCATCTGCAAAATCTTCTGCAACTAAAGCTGGGCGGCACTCAATTGGATCAAAATCTAATTGCTGATACGCGGATCAAACTCACCCAGATTCAGCCGGATCAACAATGCTATGAGAGTTTAAAAACGCAGATGGGAGGGAGCGACCACTCGCATGACTTTGGCCTAGCGGAAGCGCTGAAGCCGAATGGTCAGAAAGCGTTCAGCTATTCCGATGCGACCAACAAAGGTTTTGCTGTCATACCAGGATTATTCACGGCCTGGGGCTATGGGGAGTTTTTAAAGAAAAGTGTGGTATTCGTCAAAGGATGCATGGAGCAGAATTGGGTGATAGGGGTTCCAGAATCCTCAACCGATCCGCGCGAGATTGACCGTTTACATGTAAAAGTCAAGCTAAAATACCTGCATGATTACCAGTACTACTGGTCGGGAATGCTGGCTGGCATCAAACTCCTCCCCGCACGGGATATGAACCAAACCATTAATCTGCTGGATATTTTGTCTAGGCCCGACTCCCCCCTGCGTTTGCTGTTGGTCGCGGTGGAAAAGAACACCTCGCTGGGCAAAGTTTCCTCCTTGCTGTCCTTAGCATCCAGCCAAAGCGCTCTTGCCCCTGACGAGCAGACCCGCAAATTGTTGCAAGCGGCCACACAAACTGCCGGGTTCGACGCAGCTTCAACCGCTGACCCGGTGCGATGGCTGGAAAATTATTTTGACAGCCTGAACACGCTGGTTCGCGGTGAACCGGGCCAGCCTGTCCCTCTGGATTCCGTGCTGAAAAAAGCGGAAGAGCTACGCAATTATTTCATGCAGACCGGTGGGGGTACGCAGGCAGCGCAGGGTGCGGCCATTGGCAATGACGTGGTTGGCCCCGCGAAACTGGAGTTTGCAAGATTGCCCGAGCCAGTTAGGACTTGGCTGATGTCACTCACCTCTTCCGGGTTGGCCTTGGGACAGATCGAAAGTGAGAAAGCCATTGATAAATCAAAAAAAGAAGCCGCCGCAAAAAAGCAGCAGGAAGCCAACAATAAATTGAAAGAACTAGGGATAGCCGGGGGTGGCGGAGGTTCCGCTGGCGGGTCTAGGGGCAAAGCGGGCGGAGCCGATAGTAAAACGGGTGGCCCCTCGCAATGCCAGGCAGCGTTTGCCGGTCGCTATCCTTTTGACCGAAACAGCCTGCAAGACGTACCGCTAGCCGATTTCAGCAAGTTTTTTTCACCAAATGGCATCATGGACCAATTTTTCCAAGCGAATCTAACAGACTTGGTCGATACTTCCCTGCCCCAGTGGCGGCAAAAGCGCTCCGAAGGACCAGCGCCCGTCTTGTCCCAGACGGCAATCCACGAATTCCAACTCGCGGCCAAAATCCGCGATGCCTTTTTCTCCTCTGGTGGTGCGGCACCCGTAGTGCAGTTCTCCCTGAAGCCGCTGGAGCTTGATACAAACGCCGATGGCTTCCACCTAGTCATTGAGGGCCAAGAAATAGTCTACCGCCACGGAGCCGAACAGGTCACCCGAATCCAATGGCCAGGCCAGGCAGCCGGTACCGGCGCACGCATCGTGTTCGATAAGCCAGACAAAAGCCAGGCCATCCTAAGCAAAGAGGGTCCATGGGCAATGTTTCGCCTGTTCGACAAATCCTCATTGCAGCTTTCAGCGGGGCGGGACCAGTTCAATCTTACATTTCGAGTTGAAGGACTGAGTGCGCGTTTTCAGTTGACCGCGCTCAGCGTGAACAACCCCTTCAGCCTAGGCGACTCAATTAATTTCCGTTGCCCGGAGTCTCTGTGATGAATGCTGTAAAACAACAGGGGTTTTACGGCAAATTACCAATCGTCGGCGACTTTGTGACACGCCGCCTTCCCAAATCATTTGTTTCGGCTTGGGATATTTGGCTACAAAGCGCCATTGCCACCAGCCGGGAACAATTAGGCGCCTCATGGCTGGACACTTACTTGTTTGCGCCTATTTGGCGCTTCGGCCTAAGTCCCGGAGTATGCGGGGAAAATGCCTGGGCGGGGGTGTTGATGCCCAGTGTTGACAAAGTCAACCGGCATTTCCCGCTTACCATCGCGTTTTCAGTGGATGATGCCGAAATGCTGGCCTATTTGTTCGGCACCAAGCAAGGGGGGCTTTGGTTTGGTGAATTGGAGAAACTGGCTTTGTCCTGCTTGGATGGCTTAAGCGTGGATGTCATTGACGAACGCTTGCAAACCATTCAAATCCCCACCTTCTCTCCGGTCAGCCCTGCGGTTGATACGCAGGGTAGCGGCAAAGGAAAATGCGCCTTCCACTTAAGCACAGAAAATTGTGGACAGGATCCTGCGGTATTCGCCGGACTGACCGCATCTTTACTGAACCGGTTCATGCCTTTGTACAGCATCTGGAGTCATTTTGGCTCAGAAAACATTGCCCCTTCGTTGTTGGTTTGCGAAGGCTTGCCGCCTATTGATACCTATGTTGCGCTGCTGGCGGGTGCATGGGCGCAACGGGGCTGGGCTTTGCAAAGCAGCGCGGCCCTTGTTCCCGCAGAAAAAAGCGAAATCCAATGCGCCCTAGGCGATGGACAGGTTAACGGCAAAATCATGCCCTATTTCGATGCGGAAGCGACAACACGTCCACGCAAGCCAAAGGTTTTTTGGCGCTGGCAATCCTGGGGTATTAGTGTCGTCGGCATGCGGCGCAAGCTCAACGAAGACGCAATGATCGACCGGTCTGCTGTGGGTTTGTGGGCGGTGGCGGACGGTATGGGAGGGCATCAAGCCGGCGATATCGCCAGCCAGACGATAGTCGATGCACTGTCAAACGTGGCGTTTTCCGTCAATCTGCAAGAATTCGCCAACCGTGTCGACAAATCTTTGCAAGATGTCAATGCAAGGCTCTGTCAGCTGGCTGCGGAAAGCGGTGAGGAAAACCAAATAATCGGCAGCACGGTGGTGGTTTTTTTGAGCAGTGGGAACCAATGCACTTTCCTGTGGGCAGGGGACAGCCGCTTATACCGTTTTCGTGAGGGGCAGCTTGAGCAATTGACGCAGGACCATTCTCTATATGATGATTTTGCCAGGGAAGGATTGATCAGCCCCGGCACTCCGGCGGAATCTGTCCGCTGTAACATTATCACCCGTGCAGTGGGCGCAAGCGAATCCCTGCAACTGTCCCGCGGGGAGTGCCAAGCGCAAAATGGGGATTTGTTCCTGTTATGCAGCGATGGGTTGGACAAAGAGTTGACACGCGAGGAAATCGCCAGCGTGTTTAGCGAAACTCCCAAGGAAGAGATCGCCAAGGTCTTGATTGCACGGGCCGAGAGCCGTGGCGCTAGAGATAACGTGACTGTCGTGATTGCCGAAGCATCGTTTACTGAATGTGGGGTGCCATGAACATCCTGTTGGGTAATTTTTACCTAACATTAATCAAAAGGTTTGGCTAGAATGACTGTCAAATAAACGAGGGGACACTGTGGCTACACTAGATATTGATAAATTATTAAAGGAAATTTCCGCAGACGCACCCTGCGGTGACAATCTGGAATATGATCCGGCTTTTACTGCGATGGAAATTGAGGCCAAGGGCACACCGGAGAAGCAGGTTGGCGGGAATATCGAACCAGCACAACCGCCAAATTGGAAAAATCTTCGGAAAATGATTTTGGAACTGATGGAAAGGACGCACGATTTGCGTTTGATGGTTGAATTAGCCCGCACCGACCTCAACTTGGAAGGCTTAATTGGTTTCGCGGCAGTGCTAGCATTGCTACGGCAAAGTTTGGAGAGTTATTGGGAAACCATTCATCCCCAACTTGATCCCGATGATGACAATGACCCTACCGTTCGTGTAAACGTGCTGATGGTTTTGTGTGACAGGGACAGCTTCCTACTTCCGCTGCTCAATGCGCCCTTGGTGGAGTCCCGCGTGGCTGGACGTTTTTCATTGCGCGATGTGCAGTTTGCCACTGGCAAAACGCCCGTGCCCGCCGGACAAACCGCACCCCAATTGGCTATGATCCAAGGTGCCTTTTCCGATTCTACAGCGGAAAGCGTAAGGGCCACTCAACAGGCATTGAAAGACAGTTTGAGCGATGTCAATGCAATCGAGAACTTCATAACCCAGCAGCTTGGAGTTGGTAATGCTCCGAGCCTCACGCCGATCAGGAATATACTGAAGGAAGCCCTGCATTTTATTGATGAGCAAATTGACAATTTGGGGTTGGGCGGGGAAGCGAACAGCAAAGCAGATGAACTTGGTTCGGACAGCCCTGATGCAAATGGGGGTGGCAGCGCGAAACAAAACAAGGCTGGTCAAATCGGTGGAATCAATAATCGACAAGATGTCATTCGTACATTGGAACTGATTTGCGAGTATTATGCGAACAATGAGCCTTCAAGTCCTGTACCTTTGCTAGTTCTCAGGGCTAAAAAACTGGTAACAATGAACTTTATGGAAATTCTTCAGGATTTAGCTCCCGACGGAATCAGCCAAGTGGAAGTAATCAAGGGTGCTGATCCAGAGTAATGGCAACGCAGGCAATGGATGTACACCATACTTTTCAACTCACACGAGGTCTAACATGGCACAAAGCAGTCAAAAGTTTATAGCACGCAATCGTGCCCCCCGCGTACAGATCGAATACGACGTGGAGCTTTACGGATCAGAGAAGAAAATCCAATTGCCCTTTGTGATGGGGGTGTTGGCTGATCTTTCTGGCACCCCGGCAGAACCCTTGCCGCCGGTAGGCGACCGAAAACTGCTGGAAATTGATGTGGACAATTTCGATGAGCGTCTGAAGTCCATGAAACCGAGGGTGGCTTTTCAGGTTGCCAATACCCTGACCGGAGAAGGTAATATCAACGTGGACCTTACCTTTACCAGCATGGACGACTTTTCACCGGCGGCCATCGCGCAAAAAGTTGACAGTCTGAAGAAGCTACTTGATGCGAGAACCGAGCTATCCAATTTGCTGACCTACATGGATGGCAAATCCGGAGCCGAAGATTTAATCGGCAAAATACTAACAGGTCTAAAAGATAAAGATCCCGCCTTGCTGCAAGCTTTGGCCTCCGCGCCAAAACCAGCCGAAGACGCTCCTAAGGAGGAATAAGCCGTGGCAGAAAACTTGGAAAACAAACAACAAACCGATTTCGCCTGGGCTGAACTAGACGATTTTTCTTCACTGCTTAACAAGGAATTCAAACCCAAATCGGACCGGGCCAAAGAAGAAGTTGAATCCGCAGTTTCAACCCTAGCCGAGTATGTGCTTAAAGGTGTCAGCACAATTTCTGACGATGCCATCAAAAGCATCGAAAGCATCATTGCCGAGATTGACCGCAAGCTGACCGAGCAAATCAACCTGATCCTACATAATCCCGAATTCCAAAAACTGGAAAGTGCTTGGCGCGGACTGCATTACATGGTGAACAACACCGAAACCGATGAGATGCTGAAGATTAGGGTCATGAACATCTCCAAAAAGGAATTGGCGAAAACCTTAAAGAAGTTCAAGGGTACCTCTTGGGATCAAAGCCCTCTTTTCAAGAAGATTTACGAGGAGGAGTTCGGCCAGTTCGGCGGCGAGCCTTTTGGTTGCCTGACGGGTGATTACTTTTTCGACCATTCTCCGCCCGATGTCGAGTTATTGCAGCAAATAGCGCAGATTTCAGCGGCCAGCCATTGCCCGTTCATCTCCGGCGTGTCTCCGACCACTTTGCAGATGGAATCTTGGAGCGAATTGGCAAACCCACGGGATTTGACCAAGATATTCTCCACACCTGACTATGCCAGTTGGCGGTCCTTGCGTGATTCGGAGGATGCCCGCTATCTCGGCTTGGCCATGCCCCGTTTCCTGTCTCGCCTGCCTTACGGCGAAACAACCAACCCTGTAGACGAATTCGCGTTTGAGGAAGAGACAGCAGGTGCCGATAGCAGCAAATATTGTTGGGCGAACGCGGCTTATGCGATGGCCACCAATATCAATCGCTCATTCAAACTTTACGGTTGGTGTTCTAGAATACGCGGCATAGAGTCTGGTGGATCGGTGGAAAATCTGCCAGTCCATGCCTTTCCCACCGACGATGGCGGCGTGGACATGAAATGCCCTACGGAAATTGCCATCAGTGACCGGCGCGAGGCCGAATTGGCCAAGTCTGGATTCATGCCGCTCATCCACAAGAAAAACTCCGATTTCGCCGCCTTCATCGGTGCGCAATCACTGCAAAAACCAGCCGAATACGAAGACCCGGATGCCACAGCCAACGCCAATCTGGCTGCACGGCTCCCTTATCTGTTTGCAACTTGCCGATTCGCGCATTATCTGAAGTGCATCGTAAGAGACAAGATTGGATCGTTTAAGGAAAGGGATGATATGGAACGGTGGTTGAACAATTGGATTAAACAATATGTGGATGGAGACCCCGCACGTTCGAGTGAGGAATCAAAAGCTAGAAAACCTTTGGCTGCGGCCGAGGTCATCGTGGAGGAGGTCGAGGGAAATCCAGGATATTACAGCTCAAAGTTTTTTCTACGCCCTCACTATCAGCTTGAGGGTTTAACCGTATCATTAAGGCTAGTGTCTAAACTGCCTTCGGCCAAAGGCGGTGGTTAATTTGACACTAGTTAGGTGACGTGAGGTCTGGACGAAAAGTCCGCTTAACATTTAAACGTGAACGATAGGAGGATAGTGTTATGGCTATAGATATGTTTATCAAAATTAAAGGGCACGACGGCGAGTCAAAGGATGACAAACATAAAAAGGAAATCGACGTGCTGGCTTGGAGTTGGGGTTTGAGCCAGTCGGGTACTTTTCACCATGGCGGTGGCGGCGGTTCTGGTAAAGTCAATGTGCAGGATTTGTCTTTCACCAAGTGGGTTGATATCTCAACGCCAACGCTTATGCTGGCGTGTTGCAATGGCGAGCATATTGAGGAGGCGACTTTAACAGTCCGCAAAGCTGGAAAGGATCCCTTGGAGTATATCGTCATAACAATGAAAAAGATCATTGTGTCGAGTATATCCACCGGTGGCAGTGGCGGTGAAGACCGCCTTACCGAAAATGTGACCTTGAATTTCGCTGAAGTCAAGCTCAAATATGTACAACAAGCGGATAAGGGTGGCAAGGATGCGGATAAGACCTTAAACTGGAATATCGAATCGAATAAAGGCGACGTTAGTTAGTGGCTCCAACGAAGTAAACGTCTGAGTCAATGGTGCATGTCCGCGAGTAGCCACAGCTCCTCGCGGACATTGGATAGGATCAACTCTTCCGTGGTTGGAACTTACAGCGTTTTTAATATCGAAGAGCTACTTGTTGGGTTATATCATTTTGAAAAGAAGTTCACACACAGGATGGTTTGATTGAGTGTCTTTTATTATTTTTCTTTGTTAAGAAAAAACGCTGTACAGAAATGCAAATCGGGACTCCTAGCGATGTAGTGGCAAATAGGCCGTTGTTTATCGAGCAACAAAAAGTCGTTGCCAGAACTACTGCTTAGGCCTATTGCGCCTTACCGGGTTAAGGGAAGCCCATAAGTGCATTATTATATGCGTTTAAATGATCGATTGGCATACATTCATGATAAATGGTAAGTATTAAGCATGGGGATATATTTATGTACAGCGTTTTCATCTTCATAATATACCTAAAACGGCTATTCAGTTACCCCTTCAGGTTAACCGAATATCCTCAGCCATCATACCCACTATCAAGTAACTATTTGATATTGAAAACGCTGTAAGACGGAAAATTAAGATATATGCAAGCCGAACAAAACATCAGCCAAGGACATTTAACAGAAGCCTTGGCGCAATTACAAAATAGCGTTAGAAAAGATCCATCGAACGCAAAGTTAAGAGTATTTTTGTTCCAACTCTTGGCTGTTTTGGGTCAGAGGGAGCGTGCTCTGACCCAACTCAGCGTGGCTGGAGAACTTGATGCCGCTAATTTATTAATGGTGCAGACTTATCGGGAGGCCATTCAGTGTGAAGCCTTGCGCCTAGACGTTTTCGCTGGTAGACGCACACCCATGATTTTTGGCGATCCCCAGCACTGGGTGGCATTACTGGTCGAAGCGCTCCATTTGGATAGCCTTGACCATCATCAGGAGGCTAAAAGTTTGCGCGACCAGTCACTGCAAATCGCCCCAACAGTATCCGGCACCTTGAATGGAACGGAATTCGACTGGATAGCCGATGCAGACAGCCGACTAGGCCCGGTGTTGGAAGCGATAGTGAATGGGCGTTATTATTGGATACCCTTTCAACAAATTGGTAAGATTGAAATCGAAGAGCCAAAAGACTTACGCGATGTGGTGTGGATGCCCGCCGTTTTTACTTGGGCAAATGGCGGAGGCTCCAGCGGTTTAATACCTACACGCTATCCGGGTACGGAAAACTCCGAGGATTCATCAATTCGATTAAGCAGGAAAACCGATTGGGTAGAGTTGTTTGACGGCACGTACAAAGGGATGGGACAGCGTATTCTCACTACGGATGCCGATGAATATGCATTAATGGATATCCGCCATATCGAATTGAACGTGACAGAATAATGGCGGAATTACTGCCAACCGAGCGTTTACAGCCTTCTTTGCTGGATCGCTTAAGCGACGACGAACCCAGCAATAGCCAAGAATCTAGGGAACAGCGTGTACTCTCGGTACGGCGATTGCGGCACAGTGTGCTGCGTGATATTGCTTGGCTACTCAACGCGGTCTCGCTTGAGTCGGTACAGAGTCTGGAAAACTACCCAGAATCGGCAAAATCAGTGATTAATTTCGGCATACTGGATTTATCGGGGCACAACCTATCCTACAGAAACATGGACATGATAGAAAAACGGATTCGCAAGGCGATACTCGATTTCGAGCCGCGTATCTTGCCCAATACGCTAATACTTAAGGCTGTCAGCAGCGATTCTTATAATCATAATGCGATGAATTTTGATATTGAAGGCGATTTGTGGATGCAACCAGTGCCCCTGCGGCTATATTTGAAGACCCAACTCGACTTGGAAACGGGCAGCGTCTCGGTCACGGATAAAACAGGATAAGCTCTTGGACCCTCGCCTATTAGACTATTACAACCGCGAACTGCGCCATCTCCGCGATGTTGGGGGGGAGTTTGCCGGCGAGTTTCCCAAAATTGCAAACCGTCTTGCGCTGGATAGTTTTGAATGCGCCGATCCTTACGTGGAACGCTTACTCGAAGGCTTTGCCTTTTTGGCGGCACGGGTGCAGCTAAAAATTGACGCGGAGTTCCCTCGCTTCACCGGACATTTGCTGGAATTCGTCTATCCCCATTACCTAGCCCCCACACCGTCCATGTGCATCGTGCAAATGCTGCCTGATGTCTCGGAGGCAGGCTTGGGGGAAGGCTTCACGATCCGGCGGCACACAACACTGCGCAGCCAGATTGGCAAGGGAGAACAGACCGCCTGCGAATACCGCACGGCCCGAGATAGCACGCTTTGGCCCTTGGAAATTGCCGAGGCAGAATATCTCTCCAATGCCAGCGCCATTACCAACCGTGGTGCGCCTAGCCTGCCCGGACTGAAAGCGGGCATCCGTTTGCGTTTGCGCACTACGAACGGCCAGTCTTTCAGCCAAATATCCTTGGATGCCCTACCGATTTTCTTGCGCGGCAGCGGGTCACTATCCGCGCAATTATGCGAGCAGTTTCTAGCCAACACCCTTGCCTTGGCCGTTTTGCCAGCAAATGTGCTGGACGCTTGGTGCGAGTTAATCACCCAACGACCGATACGCATGTTGGGATTTGATGACGGCGAGGCACTGTTGCCCTATGGACCCCGCTCATTCCAAGGATATCGGCTGCTACACGAATATTTTGCCTTTCCCGAGCGATTCTTGTTCGTCGAGCTGTCTGGCTTGGGAAACGCCATCAGAAGATGCACAGAAACGGAACTGGACGTGATTGTCATGCTCGACCGGCAACAGCCCAAGCTAATCAATGCACTGGAACCCAGCCAATTCGCCTTGTTCTGTGTGCCCGCCATCAACCTCTTTCCGCGACGGGTGGACCGCATCCATGTGACACAGTTGGAATCGGAGTTCCATGTCATACCAGACCGGACCAGACCGTTGGATTTTGAGGTGTATGAACTAAGCGAGGTGCTTGGTTACGGTGCCAACCAAGCCGAAGAAAAAGCATTTCTAGCGTTTTACGGCTCTAACACCGGATACCGGCATCGCGATGAAAATGCATACTATACAATTGAACGACGTAAACGCCTATTGTCCGCAAAGCAACGCCGACAGGGCTTGCGGTCCAGTTATGTGGGTTCAGAAACCTATATTTCGTTGGTTGATGCCCAGGAAGCGCCTTACAGCATAGACTTGAAACAACTTGGAATACAGGCACTATGCACCAATCGTGACTTGCCCTTGCACATGCCAGTAGGGCAGGGGGACACGGACTTCAACCTGGTAACCGAAGCCCCCGTCCGTTCCATACGCTGCGTAGCCGGCCCTACCCGGCCTAGGCCCTCAATGGCCGGTGGCACGGTGGCGTGGAGGTTACTCAGCCACTTGTCCTTGAACTATCTGTCCCTGCTCGATAACGACAAAGGCCAAGGCGCTGTCGCTTTGCGCGAGTTGCTCACCTTATACAGCGATCCTAATGACGATGCAGTGCGCAAACAAATTGAGGGGGTCCTGTCCACACAGACCAAGAACGTGGTCAGGCGCATAGACGCAAGCGGACCGATTGTTTTTGGCCGCGGAATTGAAATAACCTTGAAATTCGAGGAATCTGCCTTTGAAGGTGGAAGCGCATTCCTGCTAGGCGCGGTGCTGGACCGTTTCTTTGCCCGTTACGCGTCAATCAACACATTCACTGAAACAGTCATTACTACCGCAGACCGAGGGGAGATCATGAGATGGCCGACCAGGACCGGGCTGCGTCAGACCATCTAATCGAAACGCTTAAGTCAGAGCCTTGGCGCTTTGACTTTTATCAGGCTATGCGCCTGATCGAATGCCATTACGCCGACAAGCCCAGGCTGGGCCAATCCCTCAAAGCAACAGACGATGCCATCCGCCTGGGACAAGCAGTGGAAATGGATTTCGCGCCGAGTGCTCTGGCGGCTTGGGAAGCTGGCGTGGAGGGCCACCCTGACAGGCTGCTCGTCCGTTTCCTTGGGCTGTTTGGACCCAACGGACCCTTGCCCCTGCATTTGACAGAATACGCCCGCGAACGCGCCCGCAACCATGATGACAAAACCTTTTTGCGTTTTGCCGATATTTTCCACCACCGCATTTTGAGCCTGTTTTATCGGGCTTGGGCGGACGCACAGCCCGCTGTGCATTATGACCGCATTGAAAAAGACATAGCAGAAGATCGGTTTAGCGGCTACATAGGATCGCTATTTGGCATTAACGCGGCCTCCCTGCGTGAGCGTGATGCCATGCCCGACCGGGCAAAGCTGCATTTCGCCGGACAACTTGCTTGCCAGACCCGCCATGCCGATGGATTGTGCGCTATCGTCACAGATTTTTTCGGCATAGACACCCGTATCCAACAATTCACCGGAGAATGGATGGAAATCGCCATGCGCGAGCAAACCCGGCTGGGGGTGCATCAACAGGCCGGTAGCTTAGGTTTGTCCACTGTGTTAGGCGAACGGGTCTACGCTTGCCAATACAAATTCCGCATCGAACTCGGCCCTATGGACATTGGGCATTACCGTGGAATGTTGCCGGGACAGTTTGGACTGGCCGAGTTGGTCGCCATCGTACACAATTACATCGGCGACGAATTGGTGTGGGATGTGCGACTGGTCCTGCGCAAGGATGACATTCCGCCGCTACGACTCGACGGAAGCGCACAACTCGGCTGGACGAGTTGGCTGGGCTGCAAAAATGATGGAAAAGATGCTGCTGATTTGACGCTGAGTGTGTAGTAGTAGGGTGCGCAGTGCGCACCCTACCTGTATTTTTATCACAACATCAGATACGGGGAAAACCGCATGACTGAAATCAACCGTGCCAAGCTTTTCGGCAAACTTAACCGGGTTTGCTACAAATCAATAGAAAGTGCCACCGTATTCTGTAAATTGCGGGGCAATCCTTATGTGGAATTGGTGCATTGGCTGCACCAAATTCTGCAATTGCAGGACTCAGACCTGCACCGCATCATCAAGGCATTCAGCATAGACCCGGCCCGCTTGGTCAAAGACCTGACCGAATCCCTAGACCGCTTGCCACGCGGTGCAAGCTCCATCTCTGACTTGTCCTCGCATGTGGAAGATGCCGTGGAGCGTGGCTGGGTTTATGGCACCTTGATGTTTGGCGAAAACCAAGTGCGCAGCGCCCATCTAGTCGTCGGCTTACTGAAAACCAAGGAACTGCGCAATCAATTGCTGGCCATTTCCAAGGAGTTCGACAAGGTCAAAGTCGATACGATCACCGACCGCTATAACGAAGTCGTCGGAGGCTCGCCGGAAGAAGGCTTGTCCACGACCGACGGTTCCCAAGTGGGCGGAGGTGCGGTCCCCGGCGAAGCGGCCGGTGCCATGTCCCCGGCGGCAATGGGCAAACAGGAAGCGCTGAAGCAATTCACCGTTGATCTGACCGAACAGGCCCGGTCAGGCAAAATGGACCCCATCGTCGGGCGTGACGAGGAAATCCGCCAAGTCATCGACATCCTGATGCGCCGCCGCCAGAACAACCCCATCCTGACCGGCGAGGCGGGTGTGGGCAAAACCGCCGTGGTGGAAGGCTTCGCGCAAAAAATCGTCGCAGGCGATGTGCCGCCACCGCTGAAAGAAGTGTCCTTGCGCACCTTGGATGTCGGTTTACTCCAAGCCGGCGCGAGTATGAAAGGCGAATTTGAGCAGCGTCTGCGCCAAGTCATCGAAGAAGTTCAAGCCAGCCCCAAACCGATTATTTTATTCATAGACGAAGCCCATACCCTAGTCGGCGCAGGAGGCGCGGCGGGAACCGGCGACGCGGCCAATCTGCTGAAACCTGCCTTGGCGCGTGGCACCTTGCGCACCGTGGCGGCAACCACTTGGGCGGAGTACAAGAAGCACATTGAAAAAGACCCGGCCTTGACCCGCCGCTTCCAAGTGGTGCAGGTCAACGAACCTAGTGAGGAAAAAGCCATCTTGATGATGCGAGGCGTGGCCTCGGTGATGGAAAAACATCACAAGGTGATGATTTTGGACGAAGCTTTGGAAGCGTCAGTCAAGCTGTCGCATCGTTACATTCCCGCCCGCCAATTGCCGGACAAATCCGTCAGCCTGCTGGACACGTCCTGCGCCCGTGTTGCCATCAGTCAATTTGCCGTGCCCGCCGAGGTGGACGATTGCCGCAAGCGCATATCTGCTTTAGAAACTGAATTGGAAATCATCGCCCGCGAAAAAGCGGTGGGCATGGACACTTCCAAGCGTGAAGAAACCGCCGACGAGAAACTCTCCGCCGAAAGGGAACGCTTGCTAACCCTGGAAGCCCGTTGGAATTCCGAACGCGAACTGGTGGAAAAAATTCTCGACCTGCGCGGTCAATTGCGGGCGGGCGGCAAACCCATCGACTCATCCCCCCTCCCTCCGGGAGAGCAGGGTGAGGGCGAACGGGAAAAACTCCTCGCAGAACTCAAAACCCTGCAAACCCAACTCCACGAACTGCAAGGCGAAACCCCGTTGATCCTGCCCAGCGTCGATGCCGTGGCGGTCGGCTCCGTGGTGCAAGACTGGACCGGCATACCGGTAGGCCGCATGGTCAAAAATGAAATCGAAACCGTGCTAAAACTGGCCGACAATCTGGAACAACGCATCATCGGCCAGCGCCATGCCTTGGATATGATCGCTAAGCGCATCCAAACCTCCCGCGCAGGATTGGACAACCCCAACAAACCCATAGGCGTGTTCATGCTGGCAGGCACCTCCGGCGTAGGCAAGACCGAAACCGCGCTGGCTTTAGCGGAAACCCTCTATGGTGGCGAGCAAAACGTCATCACCATCAACATGAGTGAATACCAAGAAGCGCACACCGTCTCAACCTTGAAAGGTGCGCCCCCCGGTTATGTCGGCTACGGCGAGGGCGGCGTGTTGACCGAAGCGGTGCGCCGCCGGCCTTATTCTGTGGTGTTGCTGGACGAAGTCGAAAAAGCCCACCCGGACGTGCATGAAATCTTCTTCCAAGTCTTCGACAAAGGTTGGATGGAAGACGGCGAAGGCCGCGTGATCGACTTCAAAAACACCTTGATCCTGCTGACCACCAACGCCGGCACAGAAATGATCTCCAATCTGTGCAAAGACCCGGAATTGATGCCCGAGCCGGAGGGTATTGCCAAAGCTCTGCGCGAACCGCTGTTGAAAGTTTTCCCTCCTGCCTTACTTGGCCGTTTGGTCGTAATCCCGTATTACCCGCTCAATGACGAAATGATAGGCATGATCGCCCGTTTGCAACTAGGACGCATCAAGAAACGCATCCTCGAAAGCCATAAAGTGCCCTTTACTTATGACGATGATGTAATTAAGCTGATAGCCAGCCGTTGCACAGAATTGGAAAGTGGCGGGCGCATGATAGATGCAATACTAACCAATACGGTATTGCCGAAGATATCTGAGGAGTTTTTAATTCGGATGATGGAAGGGAAGCGCATAGAAAAAGTACATGTCAGTGTGCAGGAGGGGGAGTTTGAGTATGAGTTTGAATAATGTTTTAATCAATCAACATGCACAGATAAATTCGTTGGTGCTGCATTGGCCGCCATCATTAAAAATGGTAAATGAACAGTTTTTTGATTTTTGCCAAGCCAACAAAGAATTGCGGATTGAGCGCAGCGCAGAGGGGGATTGTGAAATCATGGCACCGACAGGTGGGGAAACAAGTTGGCGAAACTCAGTCTTGCTTGCCCAGTTGTATAATTGGGCAGAGCAAGAGGGAAGTGGCGTGGTGTTTGATTCATCAGGTGGTTTTATCCTGCCTAATGGGGCCACTCGATCACCTGATGTATCGTGGGTAAAAAAATCCCGCTTGGCGGTTTTGACAGACAAACAAAAAGCGCGATTTTTGCCCTTATGCCCTGACTTTGTGATTGAACTCCGCTCACCCAGTGACAATATTAATGTCCTGCAAGATAAAATGCAGGAATATATTGCCAACGGGGCGGGTTTAGGTTGGTTGATAGACCCGGAAACAAAACAAGTTCAAATTTATCAGCCTAATAAAACAGTTAGCGTTTTGGACGACCCATCCTGTGTTTCTACAGGTGATGTGGTAACAGGATTCAAGTTGGAATTGGCAAAGATATGGGATGTTGGTTTTTAACCTGTAGGGCCAAGGAGGGAACCAGGGATGGGTTCCGCCGGATGGGAACCACGGGCGGGCTTTGCCAATGCGGGCGGATGCGCCAACTTTTCGGCGGATCACGTCCCTGTATCCGCTCTACACTTGCCGGTAACTATATGCTTGATTATCGCCGTTTGCGGGTTCGCGGAGGGACTTTTTTCTTCACCGTGAACCTGTTGGAACGGCGCTTGGATACCGTGCATCGGCATGTGGAGGGCTCACAAAGCCCCGCAAAGCGGTTTCTCCAAGTATTCCAGTAGCAACCCCGGCACTTTTTGTATGCCGTATTTTTCCGAGGTGGGGAAAGGGACAGTCCGCCCCGTCCTTGCATAGCCATGCCGTTGGTAAAACGAGATGATATCATCGCGCCGGGTGATGACGAGCATTAGCATTTTTTCTGCCGCCCAAAGCTGTCTGGCTATATTCTCCGCCTCGGCCATCAGCCGCTTGCCTATACCTTGGCCTTGTAAGACGGGATGGACCGCCAACATACCCAAGTAGGCACCCTCAGCGCACTTTTCAAGATGGACCGAAGCCACACGGGCACCATCCCGTAGGCACAATAAAATCATCGAGTCTTCAGCCTGCAACAGGCGCGTTATCTCCTCTGTATCGGTCCTTTGACCGTCCAGCAAATCGGCCTCGGTGGTCCAGCCCTGTTTGCCGCTTTCCCCGCGGTAGGCGGAATTGACCAGTTCGACAATAGAGCCGATATCAGCCGACTGGGCAGGACGGAAAAACAAGTGACTTAAGTTAATAACTGATGTTACGCATTGGAGTGGCAAAGCTCGCTTTGCCTGTCAAGGCAAGCCTTGACACTCCAAAACGAATCGCCGTAAGTTGGAAATACTTTGCCGATAACAG
>CAIZPP010000187.1 GCA_903934875.1 uncultured Methylococcaceae bacterium | reverse complement strand
CACTATAACAACCGGAGAAACGTATCATGGCGAAACCCTTAATTCAATTGGCACTCGACTCTTTGGATTACGATGTCACCGTAAACCTGGCCAAGATCGCCCACCGTTATGTCGACATCATTGAAATCGGCACTCCGTGCTTGAAAGTCAACGGTCTGGAGCTGGTCAAGGAACTGAAGGCGAAATTCCCCAACAAGCAGATCCTCGTCGACCTGAAGACCATGGACGCCGGCTTCTACGAGGCCGAGCCGTTTTTCAAGGCGGGCGCCGCCATCACCACCGTGCTGGGCACGTCCGACCTGGACACCATCAAGGGTGTCATCGCCGTGGCCAACAAGTACGGCGCGAAGGCCCAGGTCGACCTGATCAACGTCCATGACAAGGCCGCCTGCGCCAAGGCCGCAGCGGCGGCCGGTGCCCACATCATCGGCATCCACACCGGCATCGACCAGCAGATCGCGGGGCACACCCCGTTCGCCGACTTGGAGGCGCTGCTGAAGCTGGGCCTGCATGTGCAGGTTTCCGTGGCCGGCGGCATCAAGCCGAGCACCGTGCAGCAGGTTGTCAAGGCTGGCGCGAACATCATCGTCGTCGGCGGAGCCATCACCGGCTCGAAGGACCCTGCCAAGGCCGCCAGCGAAATCCGTGACCTGGTTGACGCCGCCGCCGCCTAAGCGATGAGGGCGGGGCACTCTATAAACAGTAGAGCAGCGCCGGAGGGAAGCGTGGGGCGGGCGGCGTGGGCCGCCCGCCCCGCCCTTGCCGGGATACAAGCCGCAAAAGAAAATGGCGATGCCGGGGGAGGCCCGCCGTTTTCATTTTCTTTTGCCGATTTACCCTTCACCCATCTTAACAAGAGGAGTCCATCATGCCAAAGAATCTACTCGAACAACTCCGCGAAGTCACCGTCGTGGTGGCCGACACCGGGGATATCGAGGCCATTGAAAAGGTCAAACCCCACGATGCGACGACCAACCCCTCGCTGATCACCGCGGCCGCCCAGCTTCCGCAGTACCAGGCCATCGTCGACGACACCCTGAAGGGTGCCCGCGAGACCCTGGGGGCCGGCGCGTCGGCCCTGGAAGTGGTCGACCTTGCCTTTGACCGCCTGGCCGTCGCCTTCGGCCTGAAGATACTGGAGATCATCCCCGGCCGCGTCTCCACCGAGGTGGACGCCCGCCTGTCCTACGACACCGAGGCCACCATCAAGAAAGGCCGCGAAATCATCGCCCAGTACGAGGCCGTCGGCGTGTCGCGCGAGCGCATCCTGATCAAGATCGCCTCGACCTGGGAGGGCATCCAGGCCGCCGCCGTGCTGGAGCAGGAAGGCATCCATTGCAACCTGACCCTGCTGTTCGGCATCCACCAGGCGGTTGCCTGCGCCGAGAACGGCATCACGCTGATCTCGCCGTTCGTGGGCCGCATCCTCGACTGGTACAAGAAGGACACCGGGCGGGCCTCCTACGAGCCTGCCGAGGACCCCGGTGTCGTCTCCGTGACCCAGATCTACAACTACTACAAGAAGTTCGGCTACAAGACCGAAGTCATGGGCGCGAGCTTCCGCAACATCGGCGAAATCACCGAGCTGGCAGGCTCCGACCTGCTGACCATCTCCCCGCAACTGCTGCACGAGCTGGCCGCCACCGAAGGCGAGCTGCCGCGCAAGCTGGACCCGGAGAAGGCGGCCGGCTACCCGATCGAGAAGATCCACATCGACAAGGAGACCTTCGACGCGCTGCATGCCGAGAACCGCATGGCCACCGACAAGCTGGCGGAGGGCATCGACGGCTTCGCCAAGGCGCTGGTGCAGTTGGAAGACCTGCTGAAAGGCCGCCTGGCGGCGCTGGAAGCCTAGGCATAGGCGCAGCGGCCTTTGCCAAACCGGCGGCAAGGCCCGCCGCCCCCTAGAGCAGCCCGTGTGGAGCCGATGTCCCATGCGGGCTGTTTGCCGGAAAGCCAGCCGATTTTTCCACCGCCGCCCCGAGGCGGCGGCGCAACACCTCCTCCATAGGAACCTCACATGCCACAAAAATTGTTAGATGTCGTCAAGCCCGGTGTCGTCACCGGCGCCGATGTGCAAAAAGTATTCGAAGTCGCCAAGGCGAACAAGTTCGCCCTGCCCGCCGTGAACGTGATCAGCACCGACTCGATCAACGCGGTGCTGGAGGCGGCGGCGAAGGCCAAGTCTGCCGTCATCATCCAGTTCTCCAACGGCGGGGCGCAGTTCGTCGCGGGCAAGGGCCTCAAGCTGGACGGCCAGCAGTCCAACGTCCTCGGCGCGATCTCCGGCGCGCGGCACGTCCATTTGCTGGCCGAACACTACGGCGTGCCCGTGATCGTGCACACCGACCACGCGGCGAAGAAGCTGCTGCCGTGGATCGACGGCCTGCTGGACGAGGGCGAAAGGCACTTTGCCGCCACCGGCAGGCCGCTGTTCAGCTCGCACATGCTGGACCTGTCCGAGGAGCCGCTGAAGGAGAACATCGAGATTTGCGGCCGCTACCTCGCCCGCATGGCGAAGCTGGGCATGACGCTGGAAATCGAGCTGGGCGTGACCGGCGGCGAAGAGGACGGCGTGGACAACAGCGGCATCGACCATGCCTCGCTGTACACCCAGCCGGAGGACGTGGCCTACGCCTACGAGGAGCTGAGCAAGACCAGCCCGAACTTCACCATCGCCGCCAGCTTCGGCAACGTCCACGGCGTGTACAAGCCGGGCAACGTCAAGCTGACCCCGAAAATCCTCCACAACTCGCAAGCCCACGTCTCCGAGAAGTACGGCGTGGCGGAGAACACCCTGAACTTCGTGTTCCACGGCGGGTCCGGCTCCACCGAGGAGGAAATCCGCGAGTCGATCGGCTACGGCGTCATCAAGATGAACATTGACACCGACACCCAGTGGGCCTACTGGAACGGCATCCGCGAGTTCTACCTGAAGAACGAGGGCTACCTGCAAGGCCAGATCGGCAACCCCGACGGCGACGACAAGCCGAACAAGAAGTTCTACGACCCCCGCGTGTGGGTCCGCGCCGCCCAGGTCAGCATGGTCGAGCGCCTGCAGCAGGCTTTCGCCGACCTGAACGCGGTGGGTTCGCTGTAAGACCAAGCGCCCTTCAGGCCACCGGGCGGGCGTTGCAAACCGCACAAAAAGCAAAAAGCCGGATGGTTCGCCATCCGGCTTTTTT
>CAIZPP010000186.1 GCA_903934875.1 uncultured Methylococcaceae bacterium | reverse complement strand
TACGCAACCCTGTAGGCTATAGCCCGGATGTTGTGGAGTGCGGCGACTCGTCGCCGCCTTTTGCGTCCAGCGGCGACGAGTCGCCGCACTCCACAAGTTGCCATCCTCTAGCGATGACTATGTAACATCAATTAACAAAGAAAAATAATAAAGGCCACTCAATTAAAGCATCCTGTGTGCCTGTGCCTTGCAAAATGATATAACCCAACAAGTAACTCTTCGATATTTAAAAACGCTGTAAAACATGAGCAAATACCTATTTGAACAAGCCAAACAACATATTCCCGGCGGTGTCAATTCCCCCGTCCGGGCTTTTAAAGGGGTAGGCGGTTCGCCTGTCTTTGTGGACCATGCCGAGGGGCCATATTTGTACGACACGGACGGCAAACGCTACATAGACTATGTCGGCTCCTGGGGCCCTATGGTGCTGGGCCACGCGCATCCCGAGGTACTCAAAGCAGTCCATGACGCAGTGGACCGGGGTTTGAGTTATGGCGCACCCACGCCCATCGAAACGGCCATGGCCGAGAAGGTCAACCAACTCGTTCCTTCAATTGAATTAGTGCGCATGGTCAGTTCCGGCACCGAGGCCACCATGAGCGCGATCCGTCTGGCGCGGGGTTACACGCGCCGGGACAAAATCGTCAAGTTTGAGGGCTGCTACCACGGCCACTCCGACTCGCTGTTAGTCAAAGCCGGTTCCGGCGCGTTAACCTTGGGTGTGCCAAGTTCCCCCGGTGTGCCGGCTGCATTGGCCGAATATACCTTGACCCTAGCCTACAACGACTCGGCTGCGGTGCGGGAAACCTTCGCCCGCCAGGGTGCGGAAATCGCCTGCATCATCGTCGAACCGGTGGCGGGCAATATGAATTGTGTGCCGCCGGCTGCAGGCTTCCTGGAAACCCTGCGCGAAGTGTGCGACCAGTCTGGCGCGGTGTTGATCTTCGACGAGGTGATGACCGGCTTCCGGGTAGGCTTGGGCGGTGCGCAGGCTTTATATGGCATCACCCCGGACTTGACCACCTTGGGCAAAGTCATTGGCGGTGGAATGCCGGTGGGGGCTTTCGGCGGCAAGCGCAGCATCATGGAGCATCTGGCTCCGCTGGGTCCGGTCTACCAGGCAGGGACCCTCTCCGGCAACCCGGTGGCGATGGCGGCGGGATTGAAGACTTTGGAATTGGTTTCCGCGCCGGGTTTCTACGCTGAATTGGCCGGGAAAACCTGTTACTTGACCGAAGGTTTAGAGAAGCGGGCCAAAACGGCTGGCATTCCGTTTGCCGCCAACCAGGTCGGCGGCATGTTTGGACTGTTCTTCACTGAAGAGGAAACCGTCGATAACTTTGCAAAAGTCATGGCCTGCGATGTGGAACGCTTCAAGCACTTCTTCCACGGCATGTTAGAGGAAGGCATTTATCTTGCCCCTTCCGCCTTCGAAGCCGGGTTTGTCTCCGCCGCCCATAGCCAGTTCGTATTGGATGAAACCCTGGCAGCGGCGGAACGGGTGTTTGGGCGGTTGTAAACCTCTTAAGGATTATTGCCGATCAGGATAATCAGTTTTTTAGACAAGGTTAAATCAGCCTCTATCAAGAAGTTGACAATCCATGATGTTGCATTGCGGCTTCTTGAAAGCCCAAATCGGGTTCGGTTGATTTTTTTTTCCTGCAAACATTGCAAAGCCTTCGATGGATAAAGGAAAGATTCGGCACAGATAGGGCATGGGGGTGTCGTCAAACAACGATTCAAAGTGCCATCGTCGATTGACCATAGAGTCTTAGTTGTACACATGGGTCCGGGAATACGATAGTTAGCCATTGCATTACCCCCCAATCATCACCGTCGGGCAGCCTAAGACAATCACCCCGCCGTGTGCGGTTTGGTCGCCTAGGCGGGCGGCGGGCATATTGCCTATCATCACCGTCGCCGAGCCTTTGGCGATGGTGTCGGGGGGGCCTACGCACACGCACATATCGCCCACACGGGCGGCAGGCATGAAGCCTATCATCACGGTGGGGCAGCCGACGACGATGGGTCCACCGACATGGGGGACGGGACCGGTGGACATGGGGCAGGTATGCATATCGGAAATTCGGGCGGCGGGAGGCATGGCGGTTCTCCTTGATGTCTAGGTTTGTTTTGTCGGCTATCAACTTAAGGCGGGACATGCGTATGGCTTAACCGTTCGCCCTGAGCTTGTCGATGGGGGTGGATGGTTAAGCCATTCATGGTTCGACAAGCTCACCACGGACGGACTTAAACTGTCCCGCCTTAAGTTGGTAGCCGTTTTGTCAATCGCTTAAACAGGTCGGTCAAAGCGAAGGTGGCTTTCCCCACCTTCCGTTTCGGCGAAATACGCATCCACCGGCCCAAAAAACTCGGCCTGCTGTTTCTTGTCGCAACTGGGCAGGAAGATGCGCAGCACACGCGGGTCGTAATAACGGAACAACAGCGGGCGGTTGCCTTCCGGGTCGTACACCATATTAAACTTGCGGAAATGTTGGCGCAACTCACGCAAATCCGCCCGGCTCAGGACGAAGATGCCCCAGTGCTTGCCTGGGCAGTTGTCGACAATCCATTGAGCGAAAGGCGTAGCCTGCATCAAGCGGACTAGGTACGGCGCACATTCAGCGATGTCCGGTGCCAGTTCGCCACTGTAAAGGCAGGCGAATTCAGGCTGTTCGCCGTCGTATAGGTGATCGAGCAAGGCAGGATTGGACGCGCCATCCAACACGGCGTAGGCGTTTAGTTTGCTGTCCGCAAATAATTGCCGTGACAAGCCTTGATGGCGTATTGCTTGCGTCTGAATATTGGATGAGTTGGGCATGTTGGCTAACCTAATGCAGTGTTTTTGCAGTTCTAAGCGCTGGCGCAGCGGAAGCTTGTCTGTTGGTTTGTTCCCGCTAGGCTTTTGCCACTTTAAAAGGCTTTGCAAAATAATGGTTCAAGCATGGCCTTGGGTTCTCTGGCTTGCATATATCGTATATCGGAGCCATTCAGCAAATAGCATGGCATCTATTATTTCACCCTAATCCAGCGTTGAAACCCGTGCAAATCTGTTCCAGGGACAAACGTTCCGTTTAGTGCTTCACTAAAACCAACCATAGTCCACATTGATTTACCATCCTTTGTTACATAAAAATGACCAAACCATCCGTGGCCACTTAAGTGCACTCGATAGAGAATGTCTTGCTTGCCAGCGCCGACATGCTTGAACATTTCGACTTCACTCCACTCCCGGTCAAATCCTAAGGCGAATTCCTTGATGATCATGTCGGGAAACTTCGCACAGTCTAGGGTCTGCCAGCCAAATGTACGGTGCTTGCATAGGGTTTTGTCGCCCGATGTGTGGATTTCCATGATGGAAAGCGCATCTCCGCTAATGGGGTCGCGGTCACCATGAAATGTCACCTCTAGCCCGATGGGCAAAAGTTCTTCGTCAATAAACGGCCAGTTGGGTCGATTGATATTGTAGGGGGTCAGTTTTCCGTCTGCCTCTTCTTTATAAGCTTCTGCCACTTGCCAAGTGCCGACGATTTGCGGTTCAATAATCATAGAATTAGATTCTCCAGCATGCGCGATGTGCATCATCAGGGGAAATAGAAGCAAGTATGCCGGAGTCTTCATGTCTTATTCTTCTTCGGGCAAACTGTCATACCAAGACTTGAAGTAAGAATACTCACGACTTCCATTTAATTGCTTAAGAACTCCCTCCAAATCTTCCTCCGAAAGGGATTTAGCCAGTTTTCCTTGTATACTTCCGGTATGGTAGACTTTTGAAAGAATCAACGTTTGTTCTTCCTCGCCGAGATCTCCGAACGATTTCCCAGTCTTATTTCCATATTGATTGGATGCTTTGATCAAATTACTCTTTACCGAACTATAATTGAGCACATCCACTTCGCTTTGATTCAATGTCAGAGGATGCATACGCAAATATTGGCAGGCTTCGGAGCGTTTTTTACCAGCGTATGGTTTCAGGCGATCTTGCAGCGACTTGGCTTGTTCATCTGTTAATAAACCCGTGCCTTTGGTGCCTTCATTAACAATGTCTTCAATTTCTGATTCTGATTTGGCCCCCAAATCGACCCCCATGCCCACGGTCACACCGGAATTGTTATTGTAATTTCCAACATTCCAGCCCTTTAGAGTACCGCGATCTCTATCCGTGGCAGGACTCAACACGTTGACTTTCCGAGTGCCGACATCCACTTTCTTTTGGACGAATTCCGGTCCCCAAGGCACATAAGCCCCAGCGTAATTATTTTCCCATTGCATAAGTTTACCAATGTCGGCTTGCATCGTGTTGCCGGTTTCCTTTTGGGCATCGGCCAGAATCGTTTGCTTCGCTGCGTCACTCATCCCTACTTTCTCGCTGGGTTCGACACAGTTGAGGCGCTTAGGTTTTTTTTCATTCGGGCAGGGCTGATATACGCCGCTTGAAATCGCGTCCGGACGAATCCTGTTGGCGGCTTTGATGACTTCATCCTGTTCCGCCGGAGTCATGGTTTTCAGGTCATCTTCCCATTCCGTAACCTCCGGTTTCAGTTTTTCCAGTTCGTCTGCGGTCAGTGGTTGCGACTGAGTCGCGGAAGGGCTTCTCGCTTTGCTCATGGATATAGGCTTGTTACATTATTTATCATTTGCCATGCCAATTCTGGCATCAATGGCAAAATCGAGCCAGGATAAAGAGGCCTCGATATCCTCTTGCCGTTGTCCGAACCCTTCTATAGTGGCGAGGATTTTCTCGGCATACTGCTTGTTCCCGCCCATGTGCAGGGCCTTGAGGACTAATACAACCAGTGTCACATAAGAGGCTTGTTGGGTGAACCCGTGTTCTTGGCTCCATACATAAAGCCATCGCGCAATATTGTAGACTTGCTCAAGTGTGGGTGTATGCACAGGTTTGAATTCACTTTCCCATTTTATTTCCCCAGCAATTGCTGGTCAACCAATTTAGAAAAGCTGTGTTGGCTTCCAGCCTGACCAAATAGGGTGCGCATTCGGCAATGTCCGGTTCCAACTCACCCCGGTACAGGCATGCGAAATCGGGTCGTTCGCCATCGTATAGGTGATCGAGCAAGGCAGGGTTGGACGCACCATCCAACACGGCGTAAGCGTTTAATTTGCTATCCGCAAATAATTGCCGTACCAAGTTTTGATGGCGTATTGCTTGCGTCTGAATATTGGATGGGTTGGGCATGTTGGGTAACCTAATGCAGTTTTCTTGTAGGCTTTAGGTGTTAGCAGCGGCTTCGGCCTCTGCGCATTTTGCGCAAAGCGGCATGCCATCCTTGGCAGCAAGCTTCAACACGGTAGAGGCAGGGCCATAGGTTTCTGGCTTGGGCGGTTTCGGCAAGGGGGGCTTGTCCATGCCACCGGCCTTGTCATCCGCCGCCTCCTTCGGTGCTTTGGGGGCTGTCGGGCTGCATCCTGAACCGGACCCCGCCGAACCGCCGCTGTTAATCAGCACGGGTGTGCCGGAAATAGTGACCCCGGCCGGGCCGACGACGATGAAGCCCCCGCCGGCTTTCAGCGTGATGCTCATCCCCGCTTCGATCACGATGTTCATCCCGGCTTTCAGGTGGATTTCCTGACCGGCATCCACGGCGTGTTTCATGCCGACCTTTTGTTGCAGGTCCATTCCGGCCTTTAGCGAGACCGTGCCCTTCACTTCTTCGTTATGGTCGCCCTTGACCGTGGAGTGACGGTCGCCGTCCACCTCTTCCAGCAGGTCTTTGACCACCATCAAGTGGCGCTCATTGCCTATCCATTCGTAAGCGTCGTTCTTGACACGGGTATCCTGATTCTTTTCGGCGTGGATGAAAACCTGTTCCGAACCCTTCTTATCATCGAAGCGGATTTCATTAAACCCACCCCCGCCCTTGGTGGAATAACTCTTCCAAGTGGACATAGTCATTTTGTCGGGCAGCTTATAGGGCGGCATTTGGCTGTTGTTGTAAACGCTGCCGGTAATCAGCGGCTGGTCCGGGTCGCCTTCGAGAAAATCAACAACGACCTCCTGGCCGATGCGCGGCAAGCTAATCATGCCCCAGTTCTTGCCAGCCCACGGTTGGGCCACGCGCACCCAGCACGAGCTATTCTCGTCCCGTTTGCCATAGCGGTCCCAGTGGAACTGCACCTTCACCCGCCCGTATTGGTCGGTGTAAATCTCCTCGCCCGCAGGCCCGCACACCACGGCGGTCTGCGCACCGTGCACCAAGGGCTTGGGCGTGGAACGCAACGGACGGAAAGCCTGGGTGCGGTCGCTGACAGTGAAATGGCAACTAAAGGACTGTCCTCCGCCGGACGAGCCGCCGGAAGCCACATAAGAATCCTGTTGCAAGCTGTAACTGGCGGCAAGCACCAAGTATTCGCGGTTTTGGTCTTCGCGGGGCTGGTCAGTCAATTTGAACAAATAACCGACCGCTAAGCCACGCGCATTGCCACTGCCATCGCAACGCTCGAAATGGGAATGTTGCTCCTCAATGCGACTACGGACCAAGTTTTCTCCGCCCCCAATTTCGGTGTACCGCCCTGGATGATAATCGAAATATTCGTAACCCGAATGTGGATTTTGCTTCTTCAAGGCGGATTTGACCAACAAATTGGTCTTGGGTTTTTTGAAATCGTAGTCGGTCAGCGAATAAACCCCCGGCTGAATTCCTTGGCTAAACCCCCAAGCGTAAATATGGTCGCTACGGGTTCGGTCTGTGGCTCCTTCTTCGGTATGGAAAGGGATTTTTTCATAGCCTGGGTAGTTATCGTGGGAGCTACTGGAGTCCGCCAGCACCAGATGGTGTAGGCCATTATCGTGCGTGAAGTAATAATAAATGCCTTCCTCTTCCATCAAACGGCTGACGAATCTGAAGTCAGTCTCCCGGTATTGCACACAATATTCGCGGGTGGCATAACTGCCGCTGAGTTTGTCCTTGATATCGGTGAAGCCTTGGTCGCTAAACACCTGTTTGATGATATCGGGGACGGATTTCTGCTGGAATATCCGGCAATTGGCGGCACGTGTCAAAAACCACAGCCACGGCTGAACATTAGCGGTGTAATAGGCCAGCCCATCTAGAATTCCATGCTGGGCAAAATGGATGACATAGCCGTTGAAGAAGCGCTGGCTACCGTCGGGCATGTCCATCGAAACCGTGACGTTTTGACCGAGTAGTTTGCCGGGGTCGATGGCCGGGTTTTCGCTCAACAGTCCAAGTTCATATTGAAACAAACTGCCTAGGCTTTCCGAGCCATGCATCCGGTAAAACAACAACACGTCATCGCCTAGCGGCGTGGCGATCTGAAACGGACGGTTTTTTTGCGTGAGTGCCATAGGCCTTAGGTCTCCATGCTTGTCAATGGTGTCATTCCGCCGAACAGATACGGGGACAATTCCAAGTGAGGAAGCACTTGCCCCCTGTTTGGGCGATAAGATGTTAAGAGTATACTCTAAGTGTGCTGGAGCGTATCGAACTCTTTGGAACAAATCAACCTATCCAAAACAATTCCCGGCTAAGTAGGTAGCGATAACAAATATGGCATAAAATATTTTCAAGTCATTGATTTTAAGGTAGCTCCAACCGCCTAATGCCAGATTACTTTAGTTCAACTACTTATATATAGGCCGCTGCGGAAGTAAAGCTACTTCGATTTGCCCTCACCCCAACCCTCTCCAAGAGGTAGCAGGAGTTAAATTTTGCTTTACTACCGCAGCGCCCGATAACAGGTTGAGAGGTTCATGTCTGCTATAGGCAGCGTTCAATGACTGGCTTGAATTTCCCGAACAGCGATTTGAGCATATCGCTGTTGACCAACTATGTCATGCTGGTCATTTGCTCCTAAAGGATTCATCTGAATATTCTCACCAATTTCTTTAATGAGGTTAAGTCTATTTTTCCGTGCTTTCTTTGGAAGTTTATTAACCCATTTACATATTGTTTTGTCTGACAAGCGTAAAGAAATTTCTATTGCTGTTCTTGATAGGGATTCATCATGATGTTGTAAAAACATGCAACTTAAAATTTTATGACTTGAACACCGATTTACTTTTCTTAAGCTTTCGATCTCTGTATAAAGTTGTTCTCTAAAGTCATTTTCAGTTGTAAGTTGTGCCATGCTATTGGGCAAGTCTCTTTTTTCCCTCAAGGAGTGTATATTTAATATTTTTGTTAAAAGTGAACTCTGTTTTTGAATATAAAAAGACCATTGCGATTCGTTTTCAATATTAACACATAGCTGGTCAAAACAATCAGCACTTCGACTTGGTTCACTTATAAGTGGCAGTGCCACCACAAATAAAATCAAAATTATTTTTTGCATGAATGTCCTATCTCACAGGATTATTTCCAGGTGCTGTGTAGAATTGATAGTAATTCGGCCTTACCCCAGTCACGGTGGAAGGCTGAAAGGTCGTTGCCCAGCCAGGTCTGTAGTTTCTTGTTTGAAGGCCATCAACTTGTTCTAACCCACCACCTACATCATAACGAGTAGTATCTCCCCCTTCCTGCGGCATGGTTCGGGGTGAATAATAGTGTGTAGCCCCATTGGTAGGGTCGGGAATTTCACCACGCAACAATCTTCCTGCTAAATCACGCATTGTTTGAGTAGGTGCTTGGTTCCTGCTATATGCATGATCGACATCGCTAACCGAATTTGTATTATTACGGCTCATTCTGTTTAATACAGTCCACCCAACCGCAGTTCTTTCATTATCATTACCGACGGAAGCCTCTGATTGAAGCACCCTTGCAAGCCTATTAATATTATCTGTGGTTGCATTACCTACAATATTTTCAGCATCCTCAGCCATTTATCATATCCACATAATAGTTTTTTGATCAATCCCACGCCACTAGCACGGAAACTTACACGGTAGTACTCTAGTATTTTATCCAGCAAAAGGTACGCCTTGGCAAGAGTATGAAACCATGAAGCAAATTTTAACACTTTTATTGGCTGCGCTGGTGTCATTTTTGGTTTGGTGGCTATGCCTGAACGTGCTAGCACGCTCAGGCATAGAGGCACTAAAAATTATTGCATTGTGGTTGTCACCTATTACGTTTATAGGATGGCTTGCCTATGCGGCCGGGGTTTTTGTGATTTATCGAATTATTCTACGATTCATTGGTTGAATTTCCAGGGCCAAGGACGCAACCCGTAACCCGTGGCGCAATAGCTTACTCGCGTATTGCGCCGAATGGCTACACATGCTACGGATGGGTGGTGTCTTAACGTGGTAAGCCTTACACATTTGTTTGATCATTAGAAAGCGGTAAGGCTTAATCCTTAAGGCGCAAAGCCCTATAGCCCTGTAGGGCGCGACTCCTTGCGTTGCGCCCTACATTGTAACGGTTGGTCATGCTAACGACATCGGGCAAATGCGACGGTGTCGATGCTCCGGCGCTTGGAATGTTGGGCAACGATGGAGCCGTTGCCCAACCTGGCTGTCGTCATCCATTGCTAGGCCGACGGTCACACCCGTAGCCAGCCGAACCAGGTTTATTTCCTACCCCGAAACCACCCCGCGATGCTGTAACGCTTGCGGTGGGTAACGGCAACTTCATGGGGAAACACAGCACTCAGGAAAATCGCCATCGTGCCGAAAGTGGGCATGACGGTTTCCAATAGGGCATCGCCTACTGGGGCGTGGATCAGCAATTCGCCACAAGAATTGGGCAACCAGCTTGGGTTCAGATAAAACACCGTGGACAGCACACGGTTGCTTACGCCTTGGAAAGCATCCAGATGCTTGCGGTAGCTCCCCCCGACTTCGTAAACAGCAAAATGGGATTCGTAACCGAACAGGCCGAGGAACAAGCGGCGGTTCAAACCTAGCCGCAATTGCTCCATCCAAGCCAGATAGGCAGTCTCCGCCAAGTTGTCCGGGTTCAGCCAGCATATGCCGTCTGTGCGGATTGATCCATCCGCCGCCAGCACCCGCCCTCGCCCAACCCCCGCCTGATCGAGTTTGCCGTCCAAATGGCTGCTCCGTTCGCACAAAGCCTCGCCCAACGCAAGCGGCAAACAGTTGGCAATGATGATATAGCCCATCGTTTCAAGGGCATCCGCGATGCGATCAAATGCCGCCTCGTTGTCGTGAGTAAAAACGCAGCCTGTAGTTGCCATGCTTTTGCCTTGGGGTCAGTTGATTTTTAGCTGTGTCCAGCGGACTAGCGCAAATAAACCCCGTCCTCGCCTATCTTCCCCGGCCCGTCCAAGACATAAATCCCCGCCGAGTTGCTTTTGACATGGAAGGACAACACACCATAACCGACCGATTCCACATTTCCGGTCACTGCGTCGCGGTAGACACCGTTTGGCACCCCTTCCACATTGATGTACTGCTCGCCGCCCATCACCAGACCAACCACGGCCACACTGCCGCCCGGTGAATAATCGCGGATGAAACTCATGCCGCTACCCCATTCGGAAACCCTGTCCATCCGCCCTTTTTGCAAGGCCGGAACAGCCTGCCGGATTTGGTTCAAGCGGCGGATGTGCCGGTATAAGGGATGGCTTTGGGTTTGCGCCAGACGGTCATCGCTTAGATGCTCGCCAAAATAGGCCCGCCCGGTTTTGTCCAAGGTATCTTTCTCGCCTTCCACATCTTGCGGCGCACCCTTCATAAACTCGATTTCCTCGCCATAGTACAGGCAGGGAATGCCGCGCACGGTCCAAATCAAGTTATAGGCCGCCGCCGCCATCCATTGCTCGCCCTTGAAGCGGTATTTGAAATCATTGTCCGGGCCTACATCATGGTTTTGCAAAAAAGTGACCAGTTGCGTCACATCGCCATAAATCCAGTCCATGCTGAACACCTGCGCCGTGCCGCCATAAGTGCCTTTGCTGACGGTGTCGCGGAAAGTGGAGAACAGGCCGAAATCCAATTGCGGAAAGCCGGAATCCCCGCCAGAATTAGGGTCGCGGGGGTTGTGTCCTAGCCGGGTGTACCACCAAGGCCGAATTTGCGAAGGGCCGTTGTCGCCGCCGCCCATGTCGCCCCAACCGTAGCCTTTCACTAGATTTTCGCCAAACACGAACAAACCCGGCTTGTGGGTTTTCCAGGCATTGACATATTCCAGCAGATTGTCCCGCTCGACATGCTTGACCGTGTCGATGCGCAGCGCATCCACGCCCATATCCAAATAGCGGTTGATCGAGCCGATAATATAGTCTTTGACGTTCTGCCTTTCCGTGGCGAGGTCTATGCAATCGCCGGCCAAGTGTTTGACTTGCAGAGGATAGGCGCTCTCCCAATCGCCGCCGCAAATGAAGCCTTCCTGATGGAACCAGTTCGGGTCCAACTGGTTGGCATCAACACCAAAAAATCGGCCCGGGTTGTAACCCGGCTTGGGCACGGTTTCGTGCGTTTTGGGATCGGCCAGCGGCTCTATGCCTTCCGGGTCGGATGCATGGCGTTCTTGATACCAAACCGGTGCGACCGGGTTGTCGATATCGTCGCGGTTGGCCCATGCGTAATTGCCTAAGTGGCCTTGATAAGGCCCGTGATTGACTTTGCCCTGTTGCGAGCCTTGCGGCACATAGTATTTGATCGGCAGATGGTCGATATGCACCTTGCCGCGTATGCCATACTGGCAGGAATGGTTGACCACCACGTCCTGGATGATCTTGATATTTTTAGCATGAGCGGCGGTAATCAAGTCCTGATAGCTCGCATCCGGCGATTCCAGCCTAGGATCAATGCGCGTCCAGTCGTAAGCGTGATAGCCGTGGTAGTCCAACCCAGAGCGGTTTTCCACCGGCGGCGTGATCCAAATGGCGGTGAAGCCTAGGTCACGGATATAGTCCAAGCGTTGGATCAAACCTTTAAAGTCGCCGCGCCAATGCGGGTCCACCGCCTCGCCTGCCGCATTGAACTGGATGCGGTCACGGCAAAAGAAATTATTGGACGGGTCGCCATCATAAAAGCGCGTGGTGATTAGAAAGTAAATGGTTTCCTCGCGGAAATCCTTGCGTTCGCTGATGGGTTTTGCCTGCAAGGCCGGGGCGGGTTTGGGTGGCTGTGGCTTTGGCCTGGGAGCGGGTCGGCTCTGATGCCAACGGCCGTCCTCGTCCAGCCAACCATCCACGCCGCGATGATGGTCGCCAGTCTGCCGCCCTTGGGTGTCATTGATGACAATGTGCGCCGTCGGCTCCTTAAAACGATAAACGAACCAGCCGTCGCCTTCTGGCTCCATCGGTACGCCGGGCCAAACGCTACCAGCGGCTAGCGGGCCTATCTGCCAGTAATGGATGTGTATCGAATCAGCCCACCCGGTGGGCTTTTTGAAATGTACGGTAAATCCAGCCATGAGTTTTCCTGACATGAGGTATGATCTGTTTGATGACCGCCAACAGCGGCTATAGGGGTAGTTTACCGTTAAATCTTGGGATTTCAATTTTTGCAGCAACTCTCATTTTGGCTAGAGCTTCCCATACCCCTATTAAACTTTATCTACTTGTGCATCACACCGAACACTGGGCCGCGAAAATGAGTGCTACCATCGCCACCACCCTGCAAACCGCCACTGAAAAACTGGGCGGGCTATCCCACAGCCCGCGCCTGGATGCCGAAATCCTCCTGAGCCTGGCCACCGGCAAGACAAAGACCCACTTTCGCGCATGGCCGGAAAAACACCTCAGCGTGGAAGAACAAAGCCACTTCCAAAACCTATTGGAACAACGCCTAATAGGCCATCCCATCGCCTATCTAACAGGCACCCGCGAGTTTTGGTCGCGTGAGTTCATGGTCACGCCCAACGTGTTGATTCCCCGCCCGGAAACCGAATTACTCGTCGAACTGGCGTTGCAGCTTATAGATGGCTGGGAAACTAAAGCCACATCCGAGCACCGCGTGATTCAAATAGCTGACTTGGGCACCGGTAGCGGAGCGATTGCAATCACTTTAGGCTTGGAATTGACGCAAGCGGCTATCACCGCGCTTGACCTGAGCCTTGCCGCGCTTGCACTTGCCGAACAAAATGCCAGCCGGTTGGGCGCAAACAATATTCGCTTTATCCAAAGCGACTGGTTCTCTGCTTTACCTGCGCAGGAGCATTTTGATTTGATTGTCAGCAACCCGCCCTATATCGCCGAAAACGACCCGCACTTGCAACTAGGCGATGTCCGCTTTGAGCCAAGTCTGGCACTCAGCTCTGGACCCGACGGTTTGGATGCCATCCGCCGTATCGTCAACGACGCTCCAAACCGCCTCAAACCCGGCGGTTGGTTACTGTTTGAGCATGGTTATGAGCAGGCAGACAAGTCAAGAGAATTGTTGCAAGCCGCGGGCTACGAAGACGTTGCAAGCTTCCCCGACCTGCAAGCCCATCTTCGGGTCAGTGCTGGTCGAATCGGTAGGGGCGGGTTTGGAACCCGCCCCCACAATAGCATCCCCACTCATCTCTTACAGCATTTTCAACATCAATAGAGTTACTTGGTAATGGGTATGATAGCGCAGGTTGTTCGGTTAACCTGAAGGGTTAACGGAATGTCTGTTTACGGCCTATGCGCCATTTTTTTCACCCCTAGGAGTCCCGATTTGCATTCATGTACAGCGTTTTTTCTTAACCAAGAAAAATAATAAAGGGCACCCAATCAAACCATCCTGCGTTAGAATTGCTTTGCAAAATGATATAACTGATGTTAC